>JAZKEH010000054.1:393-4940 GCA_040387155.1 Pseudomonadota bacterium
GGAACCAGCGCATCGGAATACGCCCGCCTGCTTCAAACAGCACCACAGCCACACCGAGTTCCAGCAGGAAAAGCCCGGTGCCCTGCAAAGGCCAGGCTGCGCCGCTGAAGCCGGCCAGACCGGCAAAGCCGCCGGTTTGCGCCCAGAAAATTCGTACCTGACCGTCCTGCTGATTCGCGCTCATCAAGGAATCGTCAGGCGCATTCCTGTCAATCCCCACAATCTCAAAGCGAATGCCGCTGACCTGCTCCCACTGCAGCGCCGCTTCGCGGATCAACGTCAGCATTTTGGTGCTGCTGCTGAAAGCGGCCGGCACGTTGTCCGGATCGTAGACAAGCTTGACGGTGGTATCCCAGCGGCCAAAGGTATCGTTGATACCCAGCGCCGGCTGCATGTCCTGCAGCGGGCCGTTGTCGATGACGCCTTCATAGGCTACCGCGGGTGCTGCGGGCAGCAGCAACAGCGGTAAAACAAATCCTGCCAGCAGCGACCTGCCCATGCCTGCACAACGAATAATCTTGCTGTCCTGCTTCAAACTGACGACTTGCGGCATTGAGGAAATCCCGGGCTGATGGCTCGGCCGGATTCTACTCTGAACAAGGGGGCATCCCGCACCTGTTTGCGGCCGCTTTGCCTTCAAGTCCACTGCTTCCGCCGCCCCGGTGCTGCGTGTAACATCGCATGACTTTTGCCGGACTTTTTTTGACCTTTTTCTGGATAACGCCGCATGCAGTTCACCGGATCCCACATCCTCAGCATCAACCAGTTCGACCAAAGGGACGTGGAGTATCTGTTCAGCATTGCCGACGCCATGGAACCCTACGCCCACCGGGAAAAGCGCACCCGCGTTCTCGATGGCGCCATCCTCAGCAACCTCTTCTTCGAACCGTCCACCCGTACCCGCGTCAGCTTTGGCTGCGCCTTCAACCTGCTGGGTGGCCATGTCCGCGAAACCACTGACATCAAGACCTCGTCGATCAGCAAGGGTGAATCGTTGTACGACACCGCCCGCGTCATCAGCGGCTACAGCGACGTCATTGCCATGCGACACCCGGTAGCCGGCTCGGTAGAAGAGTTTTCCCGCGCCAGCCGTGTGCCTGTTATCAATGCCGGTGATGGCCCAGCCGAGCATCCATCACAAGCCCTGCTCGACCTTTACACCATCCGCAAGGAACTGGGCATCAAGGGCCCGGTGGAAAACCTGCGCATTGCAATGGTCGGTGACCTGAAGCATGGCCGCACCGTGCATTCCCTCGGCAAGCTGCTGTGTCTGTACAACAACATCCACTTCACGCTGGTGTCGCCGAAAGAACTGGGCATGCCCGGCGACATCGTCGACTACCTGCGCAGCAACGGTCACACCGTTGTTGAAACCGACAACATGGAAAGCGGCCTCTCCAACAACGATACCGTCTACCTCACGCGCATCCAGGAAGAACGTTTCAGCAACCAGTCCGAAGCCGATCTCTACCGTGGCCGCTTCCGCCTGAACCAAGCGATCTATACCCAGCACTGCAAACCGAACACCGTCATCATGCATCCGCTGCCGCGCGATTCCCGCGCCGAAGCCAACGAACTCGACAATGACATGAACCAGAACCCCAACCTCGCCATCTTCCGCCAAACCGACAATGGCGTGGTGATCCGCATGGCGCTGTTTGCATTGGCGCTGGGTGTGGTCGATGAAATCCACAAGCATGCTGAACCAGTGAGCTGGTTCACCGCCAAACGTTTTCACAATCCGCCACCCATCGCCGGTTAAGCGACCAACACAAAGCAGCTACTTCAGGAGCCTCGCATGGATATCGACATCAAGGTGTTATTGAAAGAAATGGTGGACGCCGACGGCTCCGACTTGTTCCTCACCTTTGGGGCGGCGCCCAGCATGAAGGCATTTGGCAAGATGGTGCCGATGCGCGAACAGCGTTTCGAGGAAGGCGACGTCAAGCGCATCGCCTATGGCCTGATGAACGAAGAACAGCGCATGCTGTTTGAAAAAAGCCCGGAGTGTAATCTCGCCATCATGCCTGAAGGCATTGGCCGCTTCCGCGTCAACATCTTCCAGCAGCGCGGTGAAGTCGGCATGGTCTGCCGTACGATCAAAACCGACATTCCGGACTTCAGAAAGCTGGGCCTGCCCGATGTGCTGACCACATTGATGATGAACAAGAACGGCCTGATCCTGTTCGTTGGTGGTACCGGCTCCGGTAAATCAACATCGCTGGCGTCGCTCATCGACTACCGCAACGCCAACCATGCCGGCCATATCATCACCATCGAAGACCCGGTTGAATTCGTGCACCCGCACAAGATGAGTATCGTCAACCAGCGCGAAGTGGGCATGGACACCAAGTCCTATGAGGAAGCACTGAAGAACACGTTGCGTCAGGCGCCCGACGTTATCCTCATCGGTGAAATTCGTACCGCTGAAACGATGGAACACGCCCTCGCCTTCGCCGAAACCGGCCACTTGTGTCTGTCGACATTGCACGCCAACAACGCCAACCAGGCACTCGACCGCATCATCAACTTCTTTCCGGAAGAACGTCACAAACAGTTGTTCCATGATTTGTCGTTGAACCTGCGTGGCTTCGTTTCGCAGCGCTTGATTCCCACCGTCGATGGCAAGCGTGCTGCGGCCATCGAGATCCTGCTGGGCACTCCGCGCGTCGCTGAACTGGTCAAGGGCGGCAAGATCGAAGAGCTGAAGGAAGTCATGGAAAAATCCGAAGCCGCCGGCATGCGTACCTTCGACTCGGCGCTGTTCCATCTGTACAAGTCGGGCAAGATCACGCTGGAAGAAGCACTGAAGAATGCCGACTCCAAGAACAACCTGCGCCTGAAGATTTCTTTGGACGAAGCCGACGTTGGCACCAAGAAGGAGACTGACCTTACCGGCGGGCTGTCGCTGGTACAGAAAGACGACAAAGGCGGGCACTGAGTTTGGAATTTCTCCGGCTCATCATCGACTTCATCCTGCACGTCGACCAGCATCTGCTGGAACTGTTCAACGACTATGGCCTGTGGATTTACGGCATCCTCTTTCTGATCATTTTCTGTGAAACAGGATTGGTGGTAACCCCATTGCTGCCGGGAGATTCGCTGCTGTTCGCAACTGGCGCCCTGATCGCTGGCACCACACTGAATGTGCACGTGATGGCAGCGCTGCTGATCAGTGCGGCCATTCTCGGCAATGTCGTCAATTACACAATCGGCCGCTTTTTTGGCAAACAGCTGTTCAGTAATCCGGACTCCCGCTGGTTTCGCCGCGACTACCTGCTGAAGGCAGAACAGTTCTTTGAAAAGTATGGGGCCCGCGCCATTGTGCTGACCCGTTTCGCACCGATCATCCGTACCTTCGTCCCCTTTGCGGCTGGCATGGGAGGCATGAACTACGCGCGCTTCCTGGGTTACAACATTGTCGGCGGCGTGGCCTGGGTATGCAGCTTCCTCTATGCCGGCTTTTTCTTCGGCAACCTGCCGCAGGTGCGAGACAACTTCACACTGTTGATGCTCGGTATCGTCGTGCTGTCGCTGATACCCGTCTTCCTTGAGGCGTGGCGATCGCGCCGAACCTGATTTTGAACCAGCAGTTCTCGGCAAGTTTCCTTGCCAATTACGGATAAACCGGTAAAGTCGTCCCTGTTTCTGTCGATGTATATGGATTGCACAGAATAAATCCCCAGGGCGGAAACAGTCATGCCGCGAGTACTGATTGTCGACGACAAGGAAGAGAATCTCCGCTTCTTGCAGACCTTGCTCAGCAAGCACGGCTACACCGTCGACAGGGCGCGTCATGGTGCAGAAGCCCTCGCGATAGCCCGACAAGCATTACCGGATCTCATCATTTCCGACCTGCTGATGCCAGTGATGGACGGCTACACTCTGCTTCGCCACTGGAAGACAGATGTCACGTTCAGTCGGATTCCGTTCATCATCTACACCGCCACCTTTACTGACGAGGATGATCAGCGCTTCGGCAAGAATCTCGGCGCTGATGCCTATATTCTCAAACCAGCCAGGACCAACGACTTTCTCACGCGCGTGCAGAAAGTGCTGGCAACAGCAGCCGTCAGCTCGCCTCTCGAACCGCTTCCAACAGTGCCAGTAGACGATGATGAGACCACCCTCAAGTACTACAGCGAGCGACTCATCCACAAACTTGAGGAGACGTCCCGCCAACTGGAGCTTGCCAACCAGGCCTTGCAGCAAGAGATAGGCGAGCACCGCCAGGCGGACGAGGCCATACGCTTCCACAACACCATCCTGCAAACCCAGCAACGAAACTCGCTCGATGCCATTCTGGTGATCAACGCAGAGGGCCAGGTCCTGTCCTATAACGACCAGCTGCTTGGGCTATGGGACATTTCCCGCGAGTTGCTTGAGGATTGCCGTAGTACGCCGTTGCTGAAATCCGCTGTCGTTCTGCAGCAAATCGGCAGTCGGCTGGAAGAGCCGGCGGTATATGTGAAGACCATTGAATACCTGCAAACCCACCAAAGGGAAAAGAGCCTGGAAGAAGTCCGCTTCAGGGATGGCAGAATAAT
>JAZKEH010000055.1:0-2509 GCA_040387155.1 Pseudomonadota bacterium
CTTGCTGGCCGCCAGGAACAGACCGGAAGCACCATCGCGCAGCACATAGGTGTCATCGACTTTCAGACACTTCAATTCCGGCGTTGGCACTGCATCCATTTTCGGTGGCGCCGCTTCGCCGCTGCGCATCAGCTTGCGGGTGTTCTTGCAGTCAGCATTGGTGCAACCGAAGTACTTGCCGAAGCGGCCCGTCTTCAACTGCATTTCGCTGCCGCACTTGTCGCATTCGAGGCGCGGACCGTCATAGCCTTTCAGCTTGAAGGTACCGTTTTCAACTTCATAACCCGGGCAGTGCGGATTGTTGCCACACACATGCAGTTTGCGGTTTTCATCGACCAGATAGGAATCCATCGCCGTGTCGCAGATCTTGCAGCGATGCTTCTTGATCAGCAGGCGTGATTCGGCTTCTTCATCGGCATCAACGCTGATGGCTTCATCGCCCGGGGTCAGGTTAACCGTGGATTTGCAGCGCTCTTTTGGCGGCAGTGCATAACCGGAGCAACCGAGAAATACACCGGTGGCGCCCGTACGGATCTGCATGTGGCGACCACAGGCCGGGCACTTGATGTCGGTGTCGGTCGGATCGTTGGCACGCATGCCGCCCTCTTCCGCCTGCGCCTGTTCCAGCTGCTTGGTGAAATGGGCGTAGAAATCGTCGAGTACGTTCAGCCAGTTCTTGTTGCCCTGGGCGACGTCATCGAGATTGCTTTCCATGTTGGCGGTGAAGTCGTAATCCATCAGCTCACTGAAATTTTCCACCAGACGCTCGGTGACGATGTCACCCATCTTCAACGCATAGAAGCGGCGGTTTTCCAGCTTCACATAGCCGCGTTCCTGGATGGTTGAAATGATCGCGGCGTACGTAGATGGGCGGCCAATGCTGCGCTTCTCGAGTTCTTTCACCAGCGAGGCTTCGGTGTAACGTGCAGGCGGCTTGGTGAAATGCTGAACCGGCACCAGTTCCTGCAGTTTCAACGTGTCGCCTACTTTCATATCCGGCAATACAACATCTTCTTCGTCACGCGACGGGAACACGCGGGTGTAGCCGTCAAACTCCATGATGCGGCCCTTGATGCGCAGACCATAGGCACCGGCAGTCACATCCACCGACGTGCTGGTGTAACGCGCCGGCATCATCTGACAGGCCACAAACTGCTGCCAGATCAGGTTGTACAAACGCTGGGCGTCACGTTCCAGTGCACCGAGTGCAGAAGAGTTCTCGGTAACGTTCACATCGGACGGACGAATGGCTTCATGCGCTTCCTGCGCACCTTCGCGACTGCTGTACTGAATTGGCTTTTCCGGCAGATATTTTTTGCCGAATGACTTTTCCACGTAGTCGCGACACGCAGTGACAGCATCCGCACTCAAATGTGTTGAGTCGGTACGCATGTAGGTGATGAAGCCGGCTTCGTACAAACGCTGCGCCATCATCATCGTTTTCTTGACGCTGAAACTCAGACGTGTCGAAGCAGCCTGCTGCAACGTTGACGTGATAAATGGAGCACGTGGCTTGGACGTTGTCGGTTTGTCTTCGCGATTGGTAATGGCATAGGCGGCTTTCTGCAGCTCGGCCATCGACGCATGCGTCAGTGCTTCGTTGACGGGTTTGAATTCCTTGCCCTGCTTCGTGATGACCTGGAAACGCAGCGGGTCTTTTACTTTTGCGGCCAACAGATTGGCAAACAGTTCCCAGTATTCTTCCGGCACAAACGCGCGGATTTCCTGTTCACGTTCCACCAGCAAACGCACGGCAACACTTTGCACGCGGCCAGCTGACAAACCGCGAGCGACCTTGGCCCACAACAGCGGCGACACCTGGAAGCCCACCACGCGATCAAGGAAACGGCGTGCCTGCTGCGCTTCCACATGCTTCATGTCGAGCTCACCCGGCTGGGCGAAAGCGGCATCGATTGCCTTCTTGGTAATTTCGTTGAAGACAACGCGCTTGTAACGGGATGGATCACCGCCTATCGCTTCCTGCAAATGCCAGGCGATAGCCTCTCCTTCGCGATCCAAGTCAGTCGCGAGATAGATGGTGTCAGAGGTCTGCGCCGCCTTGCGGAGATCGCTGACGACTTTTTCCTTGCCGGGCAGGATCTGGTAGTTGGCTTTCCACTTCTTGCCGGGGTCGATGCCCATGCGGGCGACCAGTTGTTCTTTTGCCTTGCGGGCCTTGTGGACGACCTTCTGGTTGCCACTCAGTTTGCGGGTCGCCGCAGCGGCCTCGGCACGCGCCTTGGTATCCACGCCTTCACCGCCGCCACTGACCGGCAAATCGCGAATATGGCCTACGCTGGACTTCACGATGAAGTCCTTGCCGAGGTACTTGTTGATGGTCTTTGCTTTCGCCGGGGACTCGACGATCACCAGATTCTTTGCCATTGCTTCCGGAATTTCCTGAATAAATTCAGATAGTTAAAACGGTTTTTCGGCTGACCATGCTGCGCGGTCAGAAAGGAGGGGCGGCATTAAAGCATCGGATTTTGGAAAAGGAAAGCCGGGCTGT
>JAZKEH010000056.1:0-2428 GCA_040387155.1 Pseudomonadota bacterium
AGAGGAAGAACAACTGGAGCGGCTGGCAGCGAGCCACGCCGCCACTGTCGGCGAATCCAACCCTTTTGGTCTCGATGAACGCGCGAGCCGCATGTTTGCGCAGTCGCTGGCCACTGGCCGCCGCAATACCGGCCACACGGCGCGGGTAAAGAATGAACTGCTGTGGGCTTACGCAGCCTCCGGCATCTCCGACGATCACAATGCCTTCAATACCGAAGAAGTGCTGGAGCGCGTTCGCCTCGGCATGATGATCACGGTCATGTCGGGCTCGATGAACGACAACGTGCCGATGGTGTTTGCCGATGTTGACGCCGTACGCGGGGGGTTTCCGTTCTTCTCCTTCTGCGCCGATGATCGCCATGTTGATGATCTGCATCGCGTCGGTCATATCGACCATCATGTGCGGCAGGCCATCAAACAAGGCGTGCCGGTGCTCGATGCCTACCGCATGGCGAGCCTCAACGCCGCCATGTATTACCGGCTCGATCATCTGATTGGCTCAATAACGCCGTGCCGTATCGCCGATCTGCTGGTGCTCGACAACCTCGAAGACGCCAAACCCTCGCAGGTCTATCTGAACGGCAAACTCGCCGCGCAAGACGGCAAGTCGCTGTTTCCCAACGACGATCCGATTCCCGCGTGGATGTATGGCACCGTCAAACTGCCTTTGGATTTCAGCGCCGATGCTTTCTATGTAGAGGCAACGACTGGTCCTGGCGAAGTCGCCGTGGTGCGCGCGATGGAAATGTACGATGGTTACTTCAAGCGCGCCTTTGAAGCCGAACTGCCCATCATCAATGGCAATGTCACGCCGGATCCGGCGCAGGACGTGGCCAAGATCGCCATCGTTGATCGTCATCACGGTACCGACACCCGTTCCTGCGGTTTTGTGCGCGGCTTTGGTCTGCGCACGGGCGCCATCGCCGCCACCACCAATTGCGAAAACCAGAATCTCGTCATCGTCGGCACCAGCGAAGCCGACATGGCCGCCGCTGCCAATGCCCTGCGCGAACTCGGTGGCGGCTATGTCGCCATCAAGGACGGCAAGGTCATGGCGTCGTTGCCGTTGCCGGTCGCCGGCATCATGTCAGACCTGCCGTGGGAAACCGTGTTGCAGCAATCCGACATTGTGGACGCCGCTGCCCACGCGCTCGGCAGCACGCTGAACAGTCCTTTCATGATTCTGGCCTTCGTCGGCCTTGCCGGCGTGCCGGACTACGGCCTGACCGAGAAAGGCCTGATCGATTCACGCACGATGCAATTCATTCCCGTCCTCGTTTGCTGCCGTTGCCCGCAGCATATGCACCAGGTGTGAGGTCACGATGCAACAAGCCGCCATTCATCTTTCTACTTCGATCCTCGGCAAGATCGTGCCGCCGCAGCAGTGGTCTGCGAAGGAAGCGGCGTTGCTGACGGAAGTGGATGCACTGTGCGAGGCGTTGCGTCCGCTGGCTTTCACCAATGACAAGACGGGGCGTTATCCCACCGTCTCGATGGCAATGTTGAAAGAGACCTCTGTGCTGCAGGCGGCTTTGCCCGCAGAGCTTGGTGGTCTCGGGCTTGGCCATCGCTGCACACTGGAAATACAGCTGCGACTCGCCTGTGTCGATTCGGCCGTCGCCCAAATCTACAAGGTGCATGAAGAGCTGCTGCGCGAAGTGCTGTGTTACTGCCCGGCGTTCCAGCGTGAGCGCATCGCCGCGTTTGTACTGCAGCAACGTCATATCCTCGGTCTTGCTGTGGCAGAGCCGAATCGCAGCGCTGTCGATCCATTAAAGACAATGGCGACTGCAACAGCCGATGGCGGCTTTGTCGTCGATGGTTTCAAGATCTACACGACTGGTGCAGCCGAAGCCGATCACATAGCCACCTGGGCGTGGAATGCGGCCAGTGCCACGAAGGAGAGTCCGGTATCGGGTATTCAAATGCTGCTGATTCCACGCGGCACTGCCGGTGTTACCGTCAATCGCGATTGGGATGCGCTGGGCCAGCGCGCCACCGACTCCGGCTCCATCAAGTTCACGCAGGTGCGATGCCCACCGGAGTGGATTGCTTCGGTTCCCGGCAAGGCACCGCTCATTCACAGCAGTGTGCGTTATCAAGCCGGCTTCGCAGCATTGCTGATCGGCATGGGCATTGGTGCGTTGAATGCGGCAGTGCCTTACATCAATGAACGTTCGCGCCCGTGGGCGCAGGCGGGCGTCGAGAAAGCCACAGCTGATCCGATGATTCTGCGCACAGCCGGCGAACTCGCGGCTGATCTGGCAGTGGCGTGGGCCGCTACCCAGCAGTGCGGCAACCTGCTCGATGCCTTTGAGCGTGGTGAGATTGATCGAGCCCAGCTCGCGCTCCCTATTTCAGCGGCGAAGTCGGCTGCCTCACGCGCGGCAATGGCGGCCACTGGCGGCATCCATGCACTGATGGGCAC
>JAZKEH010000057.1:0-1083 GCA_040387155.1 Pseudomonadota bacterium
TGCGATAACGAGCAAGGCGGCGCGTGGATGTCGTCGCACCAATTCCATGCCACTCGAACGCGGCGCGGTTGCCTGCGTTGCAGTGAACACTGCGGTTTCATCAATACGCCGGCGCAAGCGATAAACCAGGAACGCCAGCACAGCACCAATGACGAATGGGATACGCCACCCCCACTGCTCCATTGCCGCTTCATCAAGCACTGCCTGCAGCACTAACTGCACAGACAACGCGACCAGTTGACCGCCAATCAAAGTCACATACTGATAACTGGAAATGCGCCCACGCTGCCCCGCATTGGCGATCTCTGCCAGGTAAGTTGCGCTGGCGCCATATTCACCACCGATGCTGAGTCCCTGCAGCAGACGCGCAAACAGCAACAGCAACAGCGCACCCAGCCCGATCGCTTCGGCGCCAGGTGTCAGCGCAATCAGTAACGAACCGCCGCCCATCATCGCAACGGATAACGCGAGCCCGGCCTTGCGGCCGTGGCGATCAGCATAGGAACCCATCACCCACGCGCCGATCGGACGCATCAGAAAACCAACAGCAAAGATGGCCGCAGTGGACAGCAGTTGCGCCGTGCGATTGCCGGCAGGAAAGAAGTGATTGGCGAAATAGACAGAGAACGCGGAGTACGCATACCAGTCATACCACTCGACAAGATTGCCGAGTGAGCCGCCGACGATGGAGCGAAGCTGGTTGGGCGAATGACTGGGGGTTGGCGGCATAAGGCAATCTTAACCAACATTGGTGGCAAGCCACCAAGAGACACGCGAATAACCCGCAAATAAAAAGGCGCGTGGGGTTACCCGCACGCGCCTTTCTTTAACAGGAACATTCAAACAACTGCTGGCTTATTCCCAGCCAGTCGGGGAGTTGTAAGGAATCGTGAAGCCCATTGCTTCAATCTCATGCACCAGACCATCGGCACCAATCTTGAAGATATGACCGGCCGGCAAATCGAACGGCGCAAACGGCATGTTGCCAGTATTGCGTTCCAGTTTGGTGCCGTCGATTGCCGTTACTTCGTACGGCAGGTTGGTCATCGGATGACGGAAGTGTGACAAACCCATCACCAGACC
>JAZKEH010000057.1:1093-2017 GCA_040387155.1 Pseudomonadota bacterium
AAGACGGCACTGTCAGACTTTGCAGATGTATTGGATTACTGGTTTGCCAGCACGACAACAGAGCCAAGGCCGCCGAAGGAAATGCAGCGACGGTACCTGCTCGATGCGATCAATGTACTGGAAGGAATTGCTGTCGAGCTGGTTCTTGCAATCGCGCGCCACTGCTGGAGCTGGTGCAGTGCCGGGAATTGCAGGCGCTGTCGAAGGTATGCCACTCGCGGTGATCATGCCGTTCTCATGGCGCTCGCAGTCAGGTGCGAACGGCATCAGCGAACCGTTGTTGTCGTCGAGGGCGTCGTAATAGCTAAGCCCCATCGCAATCAACTCTTCATGCGTTTTGCGACTCTCCACCGGAATCTCACTGAAGATACCGGGACGCGGTGCCTGCAGGTTGACCATCTGCGGTTCACGCACACCTGACAGCAAATGCTCCGCTTCGGTGATCTTGCCGGCATCATCAAACTGCAGACGGAAGGCAACAATGACTGGCTGCTCAACCGGCGCATTGCTGGCGGCGAAGGTCGCTCGCTCTTCCGGCGACAGCCCTTGCGGCGCTGGTGGTGGCGCCATGTAAGTCATCATCGCCAGATAGCCAACGGTGTTGTTCACTTCATCCGGTACGTGGATCGCAAAAGTGCTGGGGCCTTTGACGATGGTTTTCCACAGACCTTCACCTGGCTGCATCTTGGTGATGTTTTCGACGAAGGCCACGCTGGAAGCCAACGGCGCCTGGGTGGGATCGTGCGCTACGAGCGCAGCAACATAGGCATCAGTCGCCGCGATCAAACATTGCCTGTCACAGGCAGCGGCAGCAGGTGCTGCTGCAGGAGCAGCCGCTGCCGCTTCCGGCGCTGCAGCGGGTGCGGCGGTATCGGCTGCCTGATTGCAGGCACCCAGCGTCAGCACAATGGTGGCCAGCGCAAT
>JAZKEH010000058.1:0-3012 GCA_040387155.1 Pseudomonadota bacterium
GCAGGATCGTGTGCAAGCCCAGGCCACCAGCACCTGGCGACCACTGTGCGCCGGTCCCATGCCCACGCAGCCCTGACACTTCCTTCCAGTTTTTGCCGCCGTCAGTACTCTTGAAGAGAGCAGCATCTTCGACACCCGCATAAACGGTTTCGGCTTCAACCGGGGAAGGTTCGAGATGCCACACCCGTTTGAATTCCCAAGGATGCGGCGTGCCGTCGTACCACTGGTGCGTGGTGAGCGGCGCGCCGGTTTCAGCAGAAGTGTCGTAAACGAACTTGTTGCTCTCGGCCATCGGGAAACCTTCGGGCGTGGTTTTTGGTGCGCCCGCAGGAGTGCCGGGTTGTTCCCAGGTAAGACCTCCATCGTCAGAGCGCTGGATGATCTGGCCGAACCAGCTCGAAGACTGCGACACATACAGCCTGTCGGGGTTAACCGGCGAGCCCGTGAAGTGATAAATCTCCCAGCCGCCGAAGAACGGACCATCGATCTTCCAGTCTTTGCGATCGCCATCCGAAGTAAGAATGAATGCGCCTTTGCGTGTACCTGCCAATACTCTTAATTTGCTCATCCGGGCTGTGTCCTCCTGGAGGGTTTCTGGGATAACTACTTGGATTGTGCCCTGTTCAATATGCGAAACAAAGACAGGACTTGCTTCAGCTATAGCTAGTCGTTTGAGCAGAGTGAAAATCGACAGGGTAAAACACTATTTTAAAAATTTGATCTTCCGGCGGTTGTTTTCCTTTGTTTCAATTTTAAAAGGAGAACCCCTTTTGGTTGCTGCTGATTATCGGGAGCAGGTCACTCAATCTTTGGCACAAGGTTGAGGAGACCATCCCTCGGCATTCGGCAGCTTCCTGAAGTGCGTGCTCGTCACGTAAGGAGAACGAAGATAGAGCGGATCCTCAACGATGCTGGTAACAAAAAGCCACTCATCCTGATTCGGAGCCTGCACGAGTTCGTAAAACTCCGACAATTGCGCATCATCGCTATAGGGAACTCCATTCTTGCGAAGATAGCCGGGACTCATGTTTGTGGTCACGACTTTAAGATTTCCCTGGGCCTGCCACTGTGCATTGGAATTGCCTTGCAGACTTGGCTCACTCCCCTCAGGGCTGGTCCTCTGGAAATGCAGCAGCCGGCTTTGGGTACCGGCGTCAGTATCGATTCTCAGCGTATCGGGAGTTTCCCAGGTAATGTACAGGCGGCCCGGTACGCGCATCAACCCTGCCGCACCAAAAGCCCTGCATTCTCCGGAGTCAGCCTCATCCATGGATGAATCCCAATTGTCTGCCACGCGTCTTCCTTCCGGGTTCAGCGGCACATCCCCGTATTCACCTCGTACCGGTGTCACCATTCTGAACTGCCAGTCTTCAGTGATGATCGAGACCCAGTACCCGGTGGGATCGAAGGCGGCGTTCACCTGGGCGGAGGCGTCGTTCTGCGCAAACGCCGGGAGCGATGCAGCCATCATCAACATTGCTGTTGCCATGCAGGCCAGCTTGCCTGACCCAAAAAAAATCGCGCTATTCATATGTTGCTTCTCAGCTGAATCATCCGTGTGGTCAATATTCACCAGAAAATTCCGGCTCTGGTTTATTCAACGACTTCTCCGGGCAGCTTGCCCCAGCTGAGTCCGTCCGAAGGGCGATTGAGGGAAGTCATCAGCGCGCGTTTTTCACCGGGTGCGCGTGAAGGGTAGGCGGTAAGCACCAGTTGGTCGCCTGGCCGTAAGCTTGCTGCGTCCATTCCCCGTTGAATCAAGGCTGCGGTGCCGGTCCACTCAACAGCCCAGCGCTCCTTCTCTCCCTGCGGGTTGCCGACTTCGATATGAACGAACGAATGGGGGTTGCGGAATACGAACTGGACAAGGCGGCCTGCAAGTTCCACCTGCGTGTCCTGCTGATACGTCGCGGCAATGGAATGGTGGGCGTAAGCCCAGGTGGAGAAAACGAATATCGAACCTGCCAGCGAAACCAACAACAGCATTTTATTTTTCATGACATCGCCCTCGTTGAACCTGCAGCTAATTAATTCGCCTGCTACTCCGGGGAAAGACTGGCATGGACTGCATCGATAAACATGTCAGTCGTCCATTCCCCTTCGGTAGCGCCGTACCGTCCATCAAAATCAAGGGTAGGACGCGCCTGCTTGATTTCTTCCAGCGTCATGCCTTTGCCGATCATGGCCTGAATGCGGTCACGGATTATTGTGACCATATTGCGGTAGGCAGCCACGTCGGCAATATCTGCCAGCCTGCCGCGGCCTGGAATGATCCACGTGCCGCCCTGCGACATATTTTCCGCGACGCCCAGGTCCAGAATACGATTAAGCCCATCGATGATGCCCTGAATGCTTCCGCCTCTTTCGAGATCAATCAGCGGATAACTCGTCGTCCAGTAAATATTTCCCGCGTGGATTACTTCTGAACCGCGGAAGAACACGATGCTGTCGCCATCGGTATGCGCCGCAGGTATGTGATACATCAGGATCGCTTCTCCATTGAAGAATTGGTGGAGACGATACGAATCCCGCCAGTAGGTATCCGTTGGCCAGCTGGTGGGTGATGCGGACGCCGCGCTTATGGCCAGCAAGGTATTTTCATGTGCGATGACCGCAGCGCTAAGATCATCTCCCCTGTTGGCAAAACTACTCGCTGCTCCGCCCCCGCCTCTGTGAAAGATGCCGGTTGGCGCAATTTTTTCATTGCCACCTGCACGATCAGGTGACGAACTGGTGTTGACGATATAACGCAGGGGAAAGACAGGAGCGGGAGAATTCATGACTGCGTGGATGGCAGGGCTCGTCCAGCCAGCGAAGCCTGGACAAGTGGTTCCTGCACATTGGGCAGGCGCAGGTGAAGCAGCTATCCTGATGGACAATTCCTGAATTGCCGCGAGCACTTTTTCACTCATGTGCGCAGGTCCGGTATCGACGAGCATGACACCATCCGGCCCCACGGACACAGCAACATTGTAGCCATCGACGACGAGCATAAAAATATTTCCCTGCACG
>JAZKEH010000059.1:0-343 GCA_040387155.1 Pseudomonadota bacterium
AGGTGATGTACAGGAATGAAACTGCCGTCAGGTAGGTGAAGAACGACAGCGCAAGCATGATGTAACTCAGCACGTCCCAGTAGATTTTCCGATTACTGAAAATGAGTTGGTAGTTGCGTAACGGCGAATGGACCATGCTCGCGTAGTTGGCGGGGCGGGTCTCTGGCAGCAGTCGCCAGACGATGAATACCAACACTACTGCATAGACCAGCTGGAACGCGAACAGGCTTTCCCAGGGCGCCAGCGCCAGCAGGGTGGAGCCAATCAACGGCGCCACCAGTGGCGCGATCAGCATGATGATCATGACGGTCACGGCAGTGCATACCGACGCCATCGAAGGCAT
>JAZKEH010000059.1:353-12606 GCA_040387155.1 Pseudomonadota bacterium
ACATGCCCTTCGCAGTGTCCTTGCCGAAACAGTCACGGATCATCGCCGGTACCGTTACGGTGGCAGCGCTACCGATCATTCCTTGAATGAAACGCAAGCCAAGGAACATGACGGCACTACTGCTGAAGGTCAGCAGCAGACTGATCACTGCAAAGCCGCACAATCCCAGCAACGCCAGCGGTCGCCGACCATATTTGTCGGCCATGGGTCCCCACACCAGCATGCCGAGGCCGAAGCCGAGCAGGAACAGGCTCAGCGAATTCTGGATGGTGTTGAGGCTCGTCCCCAGATCGGTGGCAATCTGCGGCATCGCCGGCAGGTACATGTCTACTGCGAGTGGCGGCAGGGCGGCGATGGCGGACAGCAGCGGCAGCGGCAGCGAAGCGCGTAGTGCTGCCGACGGAGCGGCATGGTCGGGCGAATTCAAATGAGTCAGTCCTGTGTCAGGGGCATGCGAGGATGGCGGCAGCACTGTCGATAGCATCCTCACTGCCAGCAATGGGTGCTGCAACTGTTTCGCTGTCGAGAGGGCTCAGGTGCAGCCAGCGTTGTTGCATGGCGCCCTTGAAGCCCAACTGGTCGTTATAGGCGCTGAAGGCGGTCGTATCGACACCCAACCAGCGCAGTTGAGGCGGTGTTGCAAACTCCATGTCGGTCGCCACAGTGGTCAGCAACTTGTTGCGGGGCAGCATATGACGGTGCGCATTCAGCAATGCCTGCACGCGAACAGCACCACGAAATTTCATCGCTGCAATGTGTTCCTGGTTGGCCAAAATTGCTTCAATGGTGGCGTACTTCTGCAGGATTTTTGCCGCTGTGGCATAGCCAACGCCGGGGATGCCGGGGATGTTGTCGATCTTGTCACCCGACAGCGCCAGCATGTCGGCAATCTGGCCAGGAAGAACACCGAAGTGGCGTTTTACGCCATGGGCGTCCAGTTCGGTGTCGCGCGCAAAGTCCCACCAACGATCGTGCTCGTTGACAACGAGCTGTGTCAGATCCTTGTCGGCACTGATCACGGTGATCGGATGGCCCTGTTGGCGAAACCGGTGCGCCAGTGAGCCGATGATGTCATCTGCTTCATAGCGTTCGCTGTCGAACTCGGCAATTCCCACGCTGCGGCAGAAAGCCTTGCACATGGCAAACTGGTGTTTCAGTTCTTCCGGCGCGGGTACGCGATTGGCTTTGTATTCGGGGTAGATTTCCTTGCGGAAGGAAAGCCGCTGGCTGGCGTCAAATGCACAGGCTATGTGGCGCGGTTGTACCCGTTTCACCAGTTGGTAGAGAAAGTCGCTGAAACCAAATACGGCATTGACAGGTCTACCTTCACGGTCGGTGATGGAAGGCTCATAGGTATGCCAGGCACGGAAAATATAGATACTGGCATCAACCAGGTAAACGCGGGGTAGGGTCATGCCCTGGATTGTATCAATAACAACCTGCGCGGGTTGAACATCCTGTCAGGGTACTCTTACAATCCGGCCGCTGCCTGTCTGATCTCCGCTGCAGGATTTCAGGATTCGCGCCTTCACGGAAAGAAGCCGAAACAAAACGCAGAACACGACATAAAAGTTGTTCTCGGACAAATACGGAAATACGAGCCATGTCGCGCGGCAAAGTTCTGGTGCTTGATGACGACGTTCTCACTGGAAAAACCATCCAGAAAGTCGTCGCGTTCAACGATTACGAGTCCCGCCTTGCCAACGAGGCCGACGAATTTTTTCGTATCTACCGCGAATGGAAGCCGGATTACATCGCGCTCGACCTCATCATGCCCAAAATGGATGGCATGCAGATTCTCGCCGAACTTGCCGCCCTGAAATGCAACAGTGCCATCATCATCACCAGCGGTGTGGGCAAGCGTGTGCTCGACGCAGCGATGCGTGCCGCCAGGGAACAAGGCCTCCATGTGCTCGGCGTGCTGGGCAAACCCTTTAACGCTGCTTCACTCAAGGCCTTGCTTGACAGTTACATTCCTTTCAATCTCGGTCAGGAGGATGAGACTGAAAAGGACAACCCGGCGGACATTGCTCAAGGCAAGGTTGCTGAAGCTTCATCTTCCCAGCACTGGATGCTGAAAAGCCCGCTGACGGCGGATGATCTGGAACAAGCACTGGAGCGCCATGAGTTGTTCAACGTCTATCAGCCGAAGGTCGATAGCCATTCGCTTGTACTGACGGGTTTTGAAGCGCTGGTGCGCTGGCAACATCCGGTGCGAGGCTTGATTCCACCCGACGCCTTCGTACCGCTGGCCGAGGAAAACGGGCTGATAGATCGCCTCACCATCGGCGTGCTGAATGACGCGCTGGGCTGGTTTGCAAAACAGCGCCTGCACGGCTCTGCCTTCCACAATTTCCTGCAACATGCCGACAATCTCAGTGTGGCCGTCAACATCTCGGCAAAGACGCTGAACAATCCCGCCATCTTCGACAAATTTTTCGAGATGTGTTCGATGTGGAATGTGCATCCGCAACAGGTCATTTTTGAATTGACCGAATCCAGTGCCATGCAGAATCCCGTGACAGCACTGAGCATACTGACACGATTGCGCATGCGGGGTTTCCGGCTTTCCATCGATGATTTCGGCACCGGCTTCTCGTCGATGCTGCAACTCGTGCGGCTGCCCTTCTCTGAAATCAAGGTCGACAAATCGTTTGTCATGACAGCACTGGCCTCCAGTGAGTCACGCGCTGTTATCAAGTCCATCATTGATCTCGCACACAGCCTTGGTTTGCAGGTCACCGCCGAAGGCATTGAAACCGCCGAAACGCTCGACTACCTGAAGAACCAGGGTTGTGACCTGTTGCAGGGTTACTACATCGCGGCGCCAATGCGTGAAGCCGATGTCGGCAAATGGCTCGAACGGCGCTATCCGCAGCAGGAACAACAGCGGGTGGCAGCGCTGCATGCCACCAACCTGCTGGATAGCGCACCGGAAGAACGCTTTGATTCACTGATCGCGCTGGCGCGCCGGTTGTTCGACGTACCGATGGCCTTTTTCTCGCTGCTCGATGAAGAGCGGCTATGGATCAAGTCGCGCGCTGGTGTTGGTATCAGCCAGATGTCGCGGATTGATTCCATTTGTACGCACACGATCAAGGGTAGTGGTTTGCTGGTAGTAGAGGATGCATTGGAAGATCAACGCTTCGCTCATCTGCCGCTGGTAAATGAAACTCCTGGTGTCAGGTTCTACGCGGGCTGCGCAATCGAGTCGAACGAAGGCAGTCGCATTGGCACCGTCTGTCTGCTGGATACCAAACCCCGCCACTTCTTTGAACTGGAAACCAGGGTACTGCAGCAGTTCGCCCGCCTTATCGAACAACAGCTACGCCCTGCCGCACCTGAGTTGAAGGACGATGTGACGCGACTGCTCAATCGCGAAGGTTTTGAAGTCAACGCAGTGGTTGCGCTGGGCTTGTGCTTCCAGCTGAAGAAAGTGAGCGCCATGGTCATGTATGACCTGGAAGGCAGAGATGGCGAGGTGATTGATGCGCCAGTCATGTCACTGTTTGCCGGCATACTGCGCAGCTGCCTGCGCAGTTCGGATGTCATTGCCCGCTTTGCGCCGGAAGCGCGCTTCATGATCTTCCTGGTGGGTGTCGACCAGGAAGCAGCAGAGAAGATTCTGGGGCGTATCGCCAACGAAGCCCTTCGTTACCAACAGCAGCAGGGCTTGTTGCAGAAAGTGGTCGCTCATGCCCGTATCGCACTGTCGCGACCGGCGCAGGAAGAAAACCTGCAGAGCTTCTACAGCCGGGTCGAGTTGAGCGCGGAACGTTCACTCATTCCAGGTTGAAGCTGTCCGCGTCCATCCACGCAGGAAACCGTTGACGCCACTGCTGCAGATCCTCCAGCGAGATCGTGCATTGATGCACGCCGCCGGTGGCACCAGCTTGCAGCATTTCCTCTCCCTGTGGGCTTACCACAACACTGTGACCGAGATAATCCAGGTCGTTGCCATCGCGGCCAATACGATTGACGCCAGCCACGTAACTGAGGTTTTCGATAGCGCGCGCTTGCAACAGGGTGCGCCAATGCTGGTTGCGGGCGGCAGGCCAATTGGCGACATACAACAGCAAGTCGTAAGGCTGAGACTCTGTATAGCGACTCCACACAGGAAACCGCAGGTCGTAGCAAACCAGAGGCAGGATGCGCCAGCCGCGCCATTCCACCAATAACTTGTCTGTGCCCGCCCCGTAGCGCTTGTGCTCATCCAGCATGCGGAACAGGTGCCGCTTGTCATAGTACTGGTTGCTGCCATCCGGTTTGACAAAGTAGAGGCGGTTGTAGCGTTGCCCTGCGTCGGTCACTGCGACACTGCCCGTGACAGCCGCGTCAAGTTCGCGTGCCATCTGCTGCATCCATGTCAGCGTTGGCCCCGGATGCGCTTCGGCGATGGCGCCACTGCCCATCGCGAATGCACTGGTAAACATCTCCGGCAGGATTACCAGATCGGTCTGGCCTGCCAACGGAGAAATGAAGTCTTGCAGCCTCTGGCGGTTGAGGTCGGCAGCCTGCCAGGCAAGATCGGGTTGTACGAGTGTCAAACGCAAGGAGGTCATCATCTTCGGGAAAAAGTCACATTCTGTTTTCGTAGCCCAATCGTAATGCAAGTGAGAGCGAAATTGTGGGCTATGCTGCCGCATCCTTCTGCAACCTGACACGCATCATGTCTGGCACAACTCCCGCTTCCTCCGCTGCCGAGCCGATGGCTTCGGATATTGCTGCCCGCGTCGAGGCTGAACTTACCCGCCTGCTGTATCGCTCCGCCGGCTTTGGTCTGTTCTCGAATTTTGTGTTGGCCATCCTGTTGGCGACAGGGCAGTGGAGCTATTTTCCGGCGTCGCTGACACTGGGGTGGCTCACGGTGATCATTGTATTGTCGGTAGCACGGCTGGCGACCAACATTGCCTTTGCCCGCCGGGCCAGGGCAGATGCCGAACTGCCTCAGTGGCGTTTGGCGTTCCTGATAGAAGTGGCGCTGGCCGGCGCGATCTGGGGTGTCAGCGCCTGGTTGTTCATGCAATCGGATTCACTGTTGTCCCGCTGTCTGGTCATCTTCGTCGTTGCTGGTCTCAACGCGGGTGCTGCCCGCTCACTGGCATCGGTGCCAATCTGTTATCGCGCCTATGTCGTGTTGTCGTTGACACCCATGGTGCTGTCGTTCCTGTTGATGGATGAGCCCGGCAGCTGGACCCTGGCAGGTATGACGCTGACCTATGCCATGTTCCTGCTCAACACCGCGAAGTTGCATTACACCGACCTGCACACCCTGTACCGCCTGATTTACGAAAATGATGCGCTGGTCGCCACGCTCAGCGAAGCCAAGCAGCGGGCAGAAGCGGCGAACCAGGCCAAGAGCGAATTCCTCGCCACCATGAGCCATGAGATACGCACACCGATGAATGGTGTCATCGGCATGCTGCAGTTGCTGGGAGAAGCCGAGCTGCCAACTGAGCAGGCAGAGCACGTGGCGTTGGCAGGCAAGTCGGCTGACACGCTGTTGCGCCTGCTGAATGACATCCTCGACCTGTCCCGCATTGAGAGCGGCAAGCTGGAAATTGAGCACATTCGTTTCTCGCCGGCCCAGGTCGTCAGTGAAGTGGTGGCGTTGCTGGCGACGCGCGCGCAGGCAAAAGCATTGCCGTTGCACTACTACTGCAGTCCCGATCTGCCAACGCATGTGCGCGGAGATCCGATGCGGCTGCGCCAGGTGTTGCTGAATCTGGTGGGGAACGCGGTGAAGTTCACTGATCGCGGTGAGGTGGAAGTGTTGGTCGCGCCGGTCAACTCCGGCAATGAAGAAGCCGGTATTTGTTTCCGCGTGCGCGACACCGGCATCGGCATGAACCCTGAGGCCCTCGGCAGATTGTTCGAGAAATTCAGCCAGGCCGACAGCTCCACCACACGCAGATATGGCGGGTCCGGCCTTGGCCTGGCCATTTCGCGCGGCCTGGTGCAGCACATGGGGGGTGACATCAGCGTCCGTAGCAACCCCGGCCAGGGCAGCGAATTCAGCTTTGTGTTGCGGCTGCCAGCGGAAGCCGCGATTGAATATGCCTCACTGGTCGCGCCATCACGCAGCGTCGGGACAGCGCCGCGAAAATTCAGTGCTCGCGTGCTGGTGATCGAAGACGAAGAAAGCAATCAGCAGGTAATTGACGGCCTGCTGCGCCGCGTCGGCATCGTGCCAACCATTGTGTCGAACGGCCAGGAAGGCATTGCGTACGCTGTGCAGCACCCCTGGGATCTTGTATTCATGGACATGCGCATGCCCGACATCGACGGTCCCCAGGCCACACGGCGCATCCGTGAACAATTACCAAACCAGCCCTTGCCCATCATTGCGCTTACCGCCAACGCGCGGGAGGAAGATCGTTTGACCTGTCTTGATGCGGGGATGGATGATTTTCTGACCAAGCCTGTGCGGTTGGAAGAGCTTCGCAGCTGCCTGCATCGTTGGCTGGGCTCATCAGTATCGCAGGAGCAGTGACAACTACATCCAATCTTGAAGTTCTGCCGTAATACAAGGCAGACACAGGTGGACGACCTTGTTGGGGCACGGGTATGCTGCTTTGCACACAAACCGCCCGAGCTTTTCCCATTAATCTGGTATCCCGCACTGCTGAAACTGCAAGCGCTCCGGACGCAACTGATGCGCTGGATGCGCAGCATTGCGCGTGGCTGAAAGAGATAGCTGCCGGTAGCGAGCAGGCATTCTCCAGCCTGTACGACTCGACGGCCAGCAAGGTCTACGGTTTGGCGCTACGCATTACCGGCCAGCCGGCGCTGGCAGAAGAAGCTGTGTCAGAAACCTACGCGCAGGTATGGCGACAGGCTGATCGCCACGATGCAAGTCGTGGGCGGGTGCTGACCTGGATGTTGATGATCAGTCGCAGCCGTTCGCTCGATGCATTGCGGCGTGAACAGGAAGCGGACGATATCGACGATCACGATGTAGAGGATGCCGCCACGGGTCCCGATGCGTTGATCGAGTATACGAATACGCAAGTGATACTGCAGCGGGCATTGTTGCAGCTGGACAGTCAGCAGCGGCAGTTGCTGACCCTGGCTTTTTTCCGTGGCATGACCCACAGCGAGTTGGCTGAATACACTGCAATGCCGTTGGGAACGGTCAAGACCGTGATGCGTAAAGGACTGGAACAGTTGCGCCAGTTGCTTGGCCCGTCGTTGGGCCGCAGCGGCGCAGGCTAGAGAAGTTAGAGAAGTCCAATGAAGAACAACAAATGAAGAACGAGAAGACATTGCCCCCGGAAGTGCTTGCTGCACTGGTCGAGGCTGCCATGCCGGTTGAGCCACCCGAAGGTCTCAAGGGCAAGATAATGGCGCGCGCCGGTTTCAGCATGCCTGCCCATCACGCGATAACCATCATGGACGACCAGGGTTGGATCCCGGTCAGCGATCTACTGCAAATCAAGTTGCTGTTTGTTGATGAGAAGGCGGATTCGGTGTCGTTGCTGCTGAAAGGCAAGGCGGGCGCGAGCGTACCTCCACACAAACACAGCCGCTATGAAGAATGCCTCGTGCTGCAGGGTGATGTGGAAGTCGGTGACTTGAAGATGGGTCCTGGTGATTTCCACTGTGTGAGTACCGGCATTGATCATCCCGAGATTTTCACGCGTCACGGTGCGCTCGTGTATCTGCGTACCGCGATAGCAGATTGTCCCATCCCGCTAAGATAAATTCTTGTTTCGTCCAAACTGCCAACTGGATCACATCCGGTTGCCATGTTGCCTGCGTAGTGAGTTGGAGTTCGATGAACGAACTCTCCCCACACATTACTGACCATCAGTATTCATTGGCATAAGCAGAGGACGATTTATGACAACCCCTTTCAGAAAGACCCCGGGTAAACAGGCGCTGGCCGCAGGCATCACGCTGGCGCTCAGTGCATTCAGCGGTTTCACCATATTGCCGGCAATGGCGTCGAGCCATCGCGAGGCGCCGATGATCTCGGCAATGCCTGCTTTGGACGGCACTGACTTCTACATGTTCCGCAGTTATGAACCTGGTCGCGAAGGCTACGTGACCTTTCTTGCCAATTACTTTCCGTTGCAGGACGCCTATGGCGGGCCCAACTACTTCAATCTCGACGACAAGGCCGTCTACGAAATCCACATCGACAACAATGGAGATTCCGTCGAAGACCTTACCTTCAGCTTCAGTTTCACTACCATTCGCAATGGTGTGACATTGCCGATTGGTGGCAAGAATGTCGCAATTCCCCTGATTAATGCCGGCGCTGTGGGTCCAACAGCAGCGGACACAACCAATGTCAATGTGCGACAGGAATATGCGCTGAACATCATCAGCGGCAATCGCCGCACCGGCGCCAAAACTGCCGTCATGAATTCCAATACCGGCAGCACCACATTCCGCAAACCGCTCGACAACATTGGCTCCAAGTCGATTGCGGACTACACGACCTATGCCAACAGTCACATCTATCCAATTACGGCGCCGGGTTGCCCCAGCAACGGCAAGGTGTTTGTGGGTCAGCGCGCTGAAGGTTTTGCCGTCAACCTGGGCGCTGCGTTTGACCTGGTCAATCTCAACCCGCTTGGCAGTCCCAGTGCAGTCCCCAACGTGATTGGCAACCAGAACGTTACAACGCTGGCGTTGGAAATTCCGCTGGCCTGTCTCACCAAGGGTGGCGATCCCGTCATCGGTGCGTGGACGACTTCCAGCATGAACACCAGCAATGGGCTGCTGCAGGTGAGCAGGCTCGGCTTTCCGCTTGTGAATGAATTGATCATTGGTCTGCCCGACAAGGACAAGTTCAATTTCAGCGAGCCAAAAGACGATGGCCAGTTCGCGACCTATGTCACCAACCCCACCTTGCCGGCGCTGCTGGAATTGCTGTTCAGTTCGGCGGGTGCCAAGGCTCCCACCAACTTCCCGCGCATGGACATGGTGGCCGCAATCACCGGTGTTGCCGGGCTGAACCAACCGATGACAATCGGTGGCAAGAAGCCAGTGCCGTCTGAAATGCTGCGTTTGAACACCAGCATTGCACCGGCCGCCGCCTCTGCCCAGAACAATCTCGGTGTGTTGGCCAGCGATCTTGCCGGTTTCCCCAATGGTCGCCGTCCGGGCGATGACGTGGTGGACATCGCCTTGCGGGTAGTCATGGGAGCATTGAATCCGGATGCAACCATTGCTCCCAACAACATGGCGCCCTTTACCGACCAAAGCACGGTAAGCGCTGCTGACTTCCCATCGACCTTTCCGTATCTGAACTCCCCGCGTCCAGGTGCGGGCAGCAACTGATGTGGCGATTCTGTCTGGCGACAGTGGTGGCTTTGTGTTCACCTCTGTCTCTACACGCAGAAGCTTATACGCCAGCAACACCGGAGACGGTGCTGCTGGCGTTACCTTCTGTGGTAACGGAGTACTGGCAGCAACAAGACAAGCAACAAAACAGTGAGTTGAGCGCCGACGAACGCATCGCACGCGCGCAAACGTTACTCACCGCAGCCCAAGGCAGCAACTATGCCGATGGCTACGGCCAGGCAGAGGCTTTGCTACTGCCACTGGCAACCACGATGACCTTGATGCCGGCGCAAGCAGCTTACCTGCTGGCCTATATAAAACAGCACAATCATGAATTTTCGCTTGCACGCGAACTGTTGAATCACGTGCTGGCAGCCCAGCCGCATCACTTGGGCGCACTAATGCAGCGGGCCCAGATCAATCTGGTCACTGCCGATTACGCCGCAGCGCGCGGCGATTGCGCAACGCTTGGCGCCATTGTGAGCGCAGCGCAGGCGACCTCTTGTCTGGCGCAAGTGGCGGCTGTCACAGGGCAGGCAGAACAAGCGTATGCGGCGGTAACACAACTGCTGGCGAATCCGGTACTGCGCAATGCGGCTGAACGCTTTGAGTTGCAATTGACAGCAGCGACTGTAGCCGAGCAATTGGGCAAGGACGAGGCAGCAGAAGGCTTTTACATCGCTGCGCTTGCGCAGCAAGCCGACAGTGGTTTCATTCTGCAGCATCTGGCAGATCTCTATTTGCGCACGGGTCAGCCGCAGGCTGCTCTGTCACTCCTGCGTGGCGTGCCAGTCGATATGAGGAGTCTGGAGCAGGAAGTCATGCTGCTGCAGGCGCTGCAAGCCACAGCAAATCAGGCCGATGCAGCACAGCTGCAGCAACAGCTCGTCGGCAAATTTTCCGAGGCAACCGCGCGTGGCGGCAATGGCAGCAGAGCGAACGATACACCCGACAAGGAGCTGGCTGCATTTGCATTGTTACAAGGCGATGCCGGACGCGCACTGGCGGCTGCGCAACGCAACTGGCAAGCGCAGAAAGAGTCCGGTGATCTGCTGTTGCTGACCAAAGCCGCCGCGTTGGCAGACGACACCGGTGTGTTGCGCGACATACGCCAATGGCAACAAACCACTGGTCTGCAGGACAGACGGCTTGAGCGGCTGTTGCAGGAGGCCGGGGTATGAGCAGGTTGCTTTGGTCGCGCCTGGTACTGACAGCGCTGCTGCTATGCAGTGGCCAACAAGCACTGGCGCATGCATTCAGCAATGCCTTCCTCAATCTGGAGATAGCGCAGACCAATGTGAATGGCTCGTTACGCGTGCGCCTGCAGGACGTTGCATGGCTGGCAGATATCGACAGCAATCGCGATCAGGCGTTGAGCTGGAGTGAGCTGCAGCAAGGACAGGAACTATTGGGACAGGGTGTGCAGGATCAATTGCACCTCGCAACGCCGGCAGAGCCTTGCAAGCTGACTGTTGGGGCACTTTCGCTGCAAGAGCTCAACACCGGCATGTTTGTGGAGTTCCCGCTGACAGCGGCTTGCGCCGAAATACCTGCCGCTCTGCGTATCGACTACAACCTGCTGATGTCAGTGGATGCCGCTCACCGTGGCATTGTCGAGGTGCGTAACGGAGCGATAGTGGCGACGGATGTCTTTACGCCGTCCGCCCAATCGATCGAGTTCTCACTGGACGCGGCACATTCCCAATTGGGGTTATTGGCCTTCCTGCAAGAAGGTGTCTGGCACATCTGGACGGGCTATGACCATTTGCTGTTTCTGCTGGCCTTGCTGCTGCCCTTGTTTCTCCGGCGCGAAGGCGGGGTGCATTGGCATCTGCCGCCCACGGCCTCAGTAATTCGCTCAGTGCTCTGGACCGTTACGGCATTCACACTGGCGCACTCGCTGACGCTATTGCTGTCGTCGCTGTTGCAGCTGCAATTGGCGAGCGCCGTCGTCGAAACACTGATTGCTGTCAGCGTTGCCCTGTCGGGGCTCAACATCCTCTGGCCGATATTCAGCAACAACCACAGCATTATTGCTTTCAGCTTTGGGTTGATTCATGGGCTTGGTTTTGCCGGTGCTTTGCGCGATCTGAGCTTGCCGGCTTCTGCTTTCGTCCAGAGCCTGCTCAGTTTCAATGTCGGGGTGGAGGCGGGGCAGTTGGTGCTGGTAGCCCTGGTATTTCCGTTGCTGCTCTACCTGCGTCGGCAACGTTACTACCAGAGCTATCTGCAACCGCTGCTGTCGATGGGCATCATTGCCATCGGCATGGCGTGGGCTGTTGCCCGCGGTGTGGCTATCTGAAGGAATCTAGCTCCACAGTGCGTTGGCGTGGTGCTCGATGTGATCGGCAATGAAGGTAGAGATGAAGAAGTAGCTGTGGTCATAGCCGGCATGCAGACGCAGTGTCAGCGGATGTTTGGCGGCCAACGCGGCGGCTTGCAACAACTCAGGCTTCAACTGGTTGACGAGGAAGCTGTCGTCCTGGCCCTGATCGACGAGGATGTGCAGTTTCTCCTGCGCCTTCGCGATCAGTGCGCAAGTGTCGTACTGCTCCCAGTCGGCCTTGTTGGGACCAATGTAACGACCAAGTGCTTTCTCACCCCAAGGGCAATTCAGCGGCGAGCTGATCGGCGAGAACGCCGACACGGCCTTGTACATGCCGGGATTTTTCAGCGCGATCGTCAGTGCGCCATGACCACCCATCGAGTGACCCATGATCGAACAGTTGCTGGTATCCAGCGGCAGATCGCTACGCTCCAGCAAGGCTGGCAGTTCCTTCGTCACGTAGTCGTACATGTGATAGTGCGTTGAGTAAGGCGCCTGCGTGGCATTCACGTAGAAACCCGCACCAAGACCGAAGTCCCACGACTTGTCGGGATCGCCCGGCACACCCGCACCACGCGGACTGGTGTCAGGACAAACAATCGCCACACCCGCTTCCGCTGCATACTGCTGCGC
>JAZKEH010000060.1:0-3062 GCA_040387155.1 Pseudomonadota bacterium
TGGCCAGCAACTGAGTGGCCCGGCTGATCTACGTGCAGCGTTGATGTCGCGTCCCGAACAGTTCACCTGGGCACTGACCGAGAAGCTGATGACGTTTGCGCTTGGTCGCACCGTCGAGCACTACGACATGCCGATTGTGCGCAGTGTTGCCAAACAGGCCGCCGAAGAAGATTACCGCTTTACCGCGATAGTGCAGGGCATTGTCGAAAGCCCTGCATTCCAGATGAAGTCCCTGCCGGTTGAAACCACCGAGGAGTGATGTCCATGTTTATCACCAAGAAACATTTGTCACGCAGAACCGTGCTGAGAGGCCTCGGCACCAGCATTGCGTTGCCCTTCCTTGATGCGATGGTGCCGGCCAGCACCGCGCTTGCGCAAACCGCAGCAGCGCCGAAGGCACGCATGGGATTTTTCTATTTGCCGCACGGCGCCATCATGCGCGACTGGACGCCCGACAACGTCGGCGCCGATTTCGATTTCAAACCGATCTTGAAACCCTTCGAGCCGTTCAGAAAACACGTGACGGTGGTTTCCGGTCTCGACAACAAATCTGCGCGCAGCGGTGCAGTACACGCGATTACACCGGGCACCTGGTTGTCCTGCGTAGCGCCGCGTCGCAGCAATGCACCGCTCGGTGGCATCACCGCCGATCAGGTCGCCGCTAAACACATTGGTCAGGACACAGCATTGCCGTCGATTGAAGTGGCGGCAGAAGAGAAGGGTGGCAGCGCCGCCTGCGACGGCACCTACGGTTGCAGCTTCGGCAACACGATCTCGTTCGGCTCGCCGACCAGTCCGTTGCCAATGGAATACAGCACGAAGAAATTCTTCGCCAAGCTGTTTGGTGAAGGCAGCAACGATCAGGAACGTGCGCTGATCGCGAAGGACTACAAGAGCCTGCTCGACATGGTGCGCGAAGAAACCGGTTCGCTGAAGAAAACGCTTGGCGCCTCTGACAACCTGATGCTCGACAGCTATCTCGAGAGTGTGCGTGAAGTGGAGCGCCGTGTGCACAACACCGAGACGCGCGATCTGTCGCAATATGATTTGCCCGAACTGCCCGTCGGCATTCCCAAGTTCGACGAACACATCAACCTGATGTTCGACATGATCGCGCTGGCCTACCAGGCCAACATGACGCGCGTGGTGTCGTTCATGATGGCGGCGGAAGTCAGCAATCAGGCCTATCCACATATCGGCATTCCGGATGCGTTCCATCCGCTGTCGCATCACAACAACAATGCCGCCAGCCTCAACAAGCTGTCGCAGCTGCAGGCGTGGCACAGTTCGACGATTGCGCGCTTCATGGGCAAGTTGGCCGAACTGCCGGATGGCGAAAATTCGCTGCTCGACAATTCCATCTTCCTGTACGGCGGCAACATGTCGAACAGCAACAACCACGATCACTATCCTTTGCCCACCGTCGTACTCGGTGGCGGCGCTGGCACCATCAAGGGCAACCAGCATCTGAAGTTCGACAATCAAGAGCCGATCGCCAACTTGCACCTGACACTGCTGCAACGCGCCGGCGTGCCCGTGGAAGCGCATGGTGACAGCACTGGCACTTTCTCGGACGTGTGAGGAATCGATGATGAAACGTTTGGCACTCTGTATCAGCCTGACCACCATGTTGCTCGCTTCCAATGCAGGCGCCGCCTCGTTGCTGGAAAGCACGCGCGCGAACGACTCGAAGGCCGCGCTCGCCTTCGTCGCGCAGGGCGCCGACGTGAATGCTGCCGAGTCCAACGGTACTACGGTGTTACAGTGGGCCGTGCATAACGGCGACGTCGCGCTGGTTGAGAAGTTGCTGAAGGCCGGCGCTGATGTGAATGCGAAGAACAGCTACGGGGCTTCTGCAATGTCGGAAGCTGCGCTGTTGGGTGACGCGAAGCTGCTCACCCTGCTGCTGAAAGCGGGTGCTGATCCTGAATCCATGAATGCCGATGGCCAGACTGCACTGATGGTGGTCGCACGTTCCAATAATCTGGCGGCGGCCGAAGCCTTGCTGAAGGCCGGTGCTGACGTGAATGCAATGGAACAGTGGCGCGGGCAGAATGCTGTCATCTGGGCTGCCGGACAATCACAGCCTGAAATGTTGCAGTTGTTGCTGAAAGCTGGCGGCGATCCCAACTCACGCGCCTTCGTCAACGAACGCACACGGCAGATCAGTGCGGAGCGTCGTTTCCAGTGGCGCCCAGCTGGCGGCATTACTGCCCTGATCTATGCGGCGCGTGAAGGCTGTGTTGAATGCGTGAAGTTGCTGGTTGAAGCCGGTGCCGAGCTTGATCAAGGCGATGCCGAAAATGTCACACCGTTGCTGGCCGCTGTTATCAACATGCATTTCGATACGGCGAAATATCTGGTCGAGGCCGGCGCCAACGTCAACAAGTGGAGCTTCCGCGGCGAGAACCCGATTTATTCTGCAGTGGATGTGAACACCGTACCGCATGGCGGCTATCCCGATCGTCCAACTACTGACGCGACTTCCAGTCTCGACATGATCCGCATCCTGCTGGAAGCCGGCGCCAATCCAAACCTGCAGCTCAAACTGCAACCTACCTATCGCCACATCAAGGACGACCGTGGTGCTGACGGCATGCTGGGTATTGGTGCTACGCCACTGCTGCGTGCAGCGAAGGCGCACGATATGCCAGCAATGGAATTGTTGCTCGCGCATGGCGCGTTGCCAAATCTGCCGAATCGCAACGGTACTACACCGCTGATGGCGGCTGCCGGACTCGGCGCCAACAGCATCGATACGCGCGGCGATTACACAACGCCGCTGGCAGGGCAGCTGTCGCAACAAGCAATGGCAGTGCTGTTGAAGAATGGTGCCGAGCTGAATGCCATCGACAGCAATGGTCGTACCGCACTGCATGGCGCTGCTGGCTGGGGCTGGAACGAAGCGGTTTCCTTTCTGATTGAACAAGGCGCCGATATCAAACTTGCAGACCGCAATGGGCTGACCGCAATGGATGTCGCGCTTGGCAAAACCGCCGGCTCCGCTGCCGGCCGTGGCACCAGTGGCAACGTGCACAAGGACACGGCTGAACTGCTGCAGA
>JAZKEH010000061.1:0-1633 GCA_040387155.1 Pseudomonadota bacterium
TGAATTGAGCATCGAGGATGTGGATCACGTCGACGAACACATTCTGTTGCGACCTGGCTACGACAGCTACCGGCCGTTTCCACTGGCTCCGGGCAGCTATGTGATGATGTCGGTGACCGACAGCGGCAGCGGCATTGATCCGCAAATTCTCAGCCACATCTTCGAACCGTTTTATACGACCAAGCCAAAAGGTGAAGGCACTGGTCTTGGTCTCGCGGTCGTCTATGGCGGAGTGTCGCAGAGCGGTGGCGCCATCAATGTGCTGACAAAGCCCGGCCATGGCAGCACGTTCCAGATTTTCATCCCCACCATCATTGGCAGTGCGTTGCAGAAGGCAGAGCAGCAGGCCACCGCCGGTCGTGGCAAGGGCCGTATCCTTATCATCGAAGATGATGACGACGTGCGTGTGCTGATCGCCGAAATGCTGGCCAATGCCGGCTACAGCGTTACCGAAGCCGCCAATCCGCGCGAAGTGCTGGCCAATCTTGTCTCAGCTGATGTCGATCTCATTCTGACCGACGTGGTGATGCCCGACATGGGCGGGCCAGAATTTGCGCAGGTGTGGCTCGATCGCCATCCTGAAGCGAAGTTCCTGTTCATGTCAGGTTACTTTGATGAAGACCGTTATCCCGACCAGTTGAGCAGCCAGAGTCTGCTGCTGAAGCCGTTCAAGCCAGCGGAACTGATTACGATGATCGAGCAGAAGCTCGGTGCGGGACAGTAGACGATGGCCACGCGCACCATGATCACGGATCTGTGGGCCACCTCGGCGGTCGCCAAGCTGTTTGCGCACAGCGGCATCAGTTTTCTCATTGTGTCGCCTGACCGCAAGCTGGCAGATGTCAACCAGACTTTCTGCGACATGCTCGGCTATACGCGTGAAGAGCTGTTGAACATGCCCATTGAGGATCTGACCCATCGCGATGACCTCACGATGACGACCAAACTGTTCGCCTCCGCTGCCGGGCGCAATCTCGTACAGATTTTCGAGAAACGCTACGTTGCCAAAAACGGCGATACGGTCTGGATACGGGGACGCTCCGAGCCGCTTACCGACGATGGCGGTGGCATCTACCGCATTGTCATGCTGGAAAATATTACCGCCCGCAAGCAGAACGAATTGTTCCTGAAGCAGATGGCGGCCATCGTCAACGGATCGGAAGATGCAATCTTCCGCAGCAATACCCAGGGCAATATTGAATTCTGGAGCAAGGGTGCCGAACGCCTGTACGGCTACACCGCTGCTGAAGCGGTGGGTCGTTCAGCCGGTTTCATTGCAGCCAATCCTTACACTGCGGAAGAAGTGGCTGGCATTCGCAAGCTGATGCAGGGACAGGTGTTCAAGCAGTCGCAGGCGAATTCGCGCCACAAGGATGGCCGTATCCTGGATGTCTCGATTCTGATTTTCCCACTCAAGAACAGCAAGGAAGAGATCGTCGCTTTTGCCGCCGTGCATCGCGACATCAGTGAGCTGCGCCATCTCGGCGAGCAGTTGCGCCTGTCGCAGCGCATGGAAACCGCTGGCATGCTGGCGGGTGGCATTGCGCACGACTTCAACAATATCCTCACTGTTATCAAAGGCTCCTGTGATGTGCTCGCAACAGAGATGCCCGGGTTGCTGCAGGGTCGTCAT
>JAZKEH010000061.1:1643-2386 GCA_040387155.1 Pseudomonadota bacterium
CCGCCAGTCTCACGCGGCAGTTGCTCACCTTCAGCCGGCGTCAGAAGATTTCACCGGAAATACTCGATCCCAATGCAATGCTGGAAAAACTGCGAACCATCATGCAACGCACGCTCGGCGAAGACATTGCGTTGGCGACCAACCTGCAGTCGACCTGGCAGATCAGGGAAGACCCTACCCAGCTTGAACAGATCATCCTCAATGTCTCCGTGAATGCGCGCAGTGCCATGCCCAAGGGTGGCAAGCTGCTGATCGACACGCTCGACTTCACAATGACCGACAACGGGCTGACGTCCGATGCCGGCTGGGTCAGCTATACGCCAGAGCCAATCAGGCCGGGTGACTACGTGATGATTTCCATTACCGATAACGGTGTGGGCATGAATCGCGACGTACTCGAGCGCATCTTTGAACCGTTCTTTACCACGAAGGCGAAGGGGCAGGGCACTGGGCTGGGTCTCGCCGTGGTCTATGGCATGGTGACGCAGGTCGGCGGTGGCATCCATGTCATCTCACGCGAAGGCATTGGCACCATCTTCCAGATATTCCTGCCGCGGGTCATCGACGTACCGAAGGTTGTCAAAGAGGAAGTCACCACGGTGCAGGCAACCGGCAAGCGCAAGATACTGGTGGTCGACGATGACACCAACGTACGCGGCCTGGTGGTGCGCGTGCTCGAATTTGCCGGCTTCGAGGTAACGCAGGCTGATTGTGCGGAGCAGGTGCTGAAGAATCCGCAACTG
>JAZKEH010000062.1:0-11125 GCA_040387155.1 Pseudomonadota bacterium
CTCGTCGGGCTCATAACCCGAAGGTCGTAGGTTCAAATCCTGCCCCCGCTACCAATAACCGCAGATGTGTCAGTGGTAGCTGTATAGTTGCTGTGAGCAGATGCGAAGTACCGAAGGCCCCTGTATGGGGCTTTTTGTTTGGTGGGTTATTGGCGTTACAGAAAGTTTGCAATGAAGTTTGCTAAAAAGGTTTGTTGGAGTGGCCCGACCGTCCATGAAGGATGGTAATAGTTGGTTGCAATGGCTGCAGGGAACAGGCAGCAGTTCAGAAGTGGGCCTGGTGCCCATTTTTTGTTTGTGCGGAAGGTGAAATGGCAACTAAGGCCGAAGTCATCCAGAAATTGGTGGAGCCGGTGATCAATGCACTGGGCTATCAGCTATGGGGGCTTGAATACCTCGGCCAGGGCAAGCACACGTTGTTGCGCATCTTTATCGAAAAGGAAGGTGGCATCAACATTGAAGATTGCGCCGAAACCAGCCGTCAGGTCAGCAGCATTCTGGATGTAGAAGATCCGATCAAGGATGAATACACCCTTGAAGTGTCTTCGCCGGGCCTGGACAGACAGCTCTTTCGTCCAGAGCAGTACATGCAGTATCCGGGGGCAATGGTAAAAGTCCGGCTGAACGGCAATTTGAACGGCAGACGGAATTTTGCCGGAACTTTGCAGGAAGTAATCAGCACTCAGGAAGAAACGATAGTAGTGATCAAGGTTGGGGCGGAAGAGTTCAGGTTGCCGTTCCAGATGATCGAGAAAGCAAATGTGGTGATCCCGTTGGCGGAAGCCCTTCAATCGAAGTGATCCCGGTTTGCAAAATCAGAGCGTATATTTTTCAGGAATGACGCAGGTTAGATTCACAGGTAGAAGCATATGAACAACAAAGAAATTCTTTTGGTGGCAGATGCCGTTTCCAATGAGAAAGGCGTTTCTCGTGAAGTGATCTTCAAGGCGCTGGAGTCTGCATTGGCATCGGCGACCAAGAAGCGTTATCCGGAAGAAGAAACCATCGATTGCGAGGTCATCATCGACCGCGCCACCGGCAACTATGAAACGTTCCGCAAGTGGACCGTGGTGGCAGATGACCAGATGGCGACCCTGGGTTCTGAGTTCACGATTGAAGAAGCCCTGGAAGTAGATCCCAATCTGAAAGTGGGTGATGTTCACCGCATCAAGGTCGAAAACGTCGAATTCGGCCGTATTTCTGCGCAAACTGCCAAGCAGGTCATCGTGCAGAAAGTGCGCGAAGCCGAACGCGAAATCGTCGTCAATGAATATATCGGCAAGGTCGGCAAGCTGGTCTCAGGCACGGTCAAGAAAGTGACGCGCGATAACGTAATCGTCGATCTTGGCAACAACGCCGAAGGTTTGTTGCCACGCGAGAATCTTATTCCGCGCGAGTCTTTCCGCATCAATGATCGTGTGCGTGCGCTGCTGACTGAAGTGCGCTCCGAAGCACGCGGTCCGCAATTGCTGTTGAGCCGTACCTCACCGCAAATGCTGATTGAGCTGTTCAAGATTGAAGTACCGGAGATTTCCGAAGAAATCATCGAGATCAAGGCTGCTGCCCGTGATCCTGGTTCGCGCGCCAAGATTGCCGTGAAAACCAATGACAAGCGTATTGATCCTGTTGGCGCCTGCGTCGGTATGCGTGGTTCGCGTGTGCAGGTTGTTTCCGGTGAGCTGGCCAACGAGCGTATCGACATCATCCTGTGGGATGACAATCCGGCCCAATTGGTAATCAATGCAATGTCGCCGGCAGAAGTTGCCTCCATTGTCGTTGATGAAGAAGCTCACACGATGGACGTTGCTGTCGCCGAAGAAAACCTGGCGCAGGCTATTGGTCGCAATGGCCAGAACGTCAAACTCAGTGCTGAGTTGACCGGCTGGGCCATCAACGTCATGAGCGAGGAGAAGGCCGCCGACAAGCTGCAGCAGGAATCTTCCTCAATCATCACCGTGTTCATGCAGGCCCTCGACGTTGACGAAGAAGTGGCTGATATCCTGGTAAACGAAGGCTTCACTACTTTGGAAGAAATCGCCTACGTACCGCTTGAAGAGATTGCCCAGATCCAGGATTTCGACGACGAAATCGCCAACGAATTGCGCAACCGCGCCAAAGATGCCTTGTTGACCCGCGCTATCGCGTCGGAAGAAGACATCAGCAAAGCCGGCATCGCCGACGACTTGCTGAATATGGAAGGCATGGATAACAAGCTCGCGCTGGCAATGGCCGGCATCGGCATCAAAACCATGGAAGATCTGGCAGAGCAGGCGGTTGATGACCTCATGGTCATCAAAGGCATGGATGAAGCAAAAGCCGGTCAGTTGATTCTGACAGCCAGGGCGCCCTGGTTCGCCTGAGCAGCAGCAGACTGGTGGAGTAAGAAATGGCAGATTTAAGCATACAAGACCTGGCCAAGATGGTGGGCGTTCCTGTGGACCGTCTGCTGGAGCAGATCAAAGAAGCGGGTTTGCCGCAGACCGCTGCTGTCGACAAGATCAACAATGAACAGCGCGCGAAATTGCTGATTTTTCTGAAGAGTCGGCACGGTGACAACTCGGGTGCGGAAACAGCTCCTGGCAAGATCACGCTCAAACGTAAAACCGTAGAGACCTTAAAAACTTCTGACAATCAGGGTCGCAGCAAGACCGTCAACGTAGAAGTGCGCAAGAAGCGCACCTACGTAAAACGCAGCGTGGAAGAGGCCCAGAAGGAAGCAGCTGAGAAAGAAAAGCAGTTGGCTGAACAGAAGGTCAAGGAAGAAGCGGAACGCAAGATTCGCGAGGCTGCTGAAGCCAAACAGCGGCAGGAAGAAGGCAGTCGTCCGGCTGGCGCCAAAGACCGCGGCAAAACTACCGCCGACAGCAAGCCCGAAGCCAAGCCTGAAGCACGCACTGACGCCAAGCCTGACTTCAAGAAAGGCACTCTTCGCAAGGACTCCAAAACGGAAGAGGAAGAAAGCGAGGGACGCAAGCCAATCTCCAAGAAGAAGGAAAAGGATCAGGCACCCAAGAAATTTACCAAAGTCCGCTCCAGCGACGATTTCATCCTTGATGATGATAGCGCCGATGGTGGCGCCCGCTGGCGCAGCAAGAAAAAGCTCAACCAGCCCAAGCAGCACCAATTTGAAAAGCCCTCGGAGTTTGTCGTGCGCGAGATTGAAGTTCCGGAAGCCATCACGGTTTCTGATCTGGCCTTGCGCATGTCGATCAAGTCCGGCGAGTTGATCAAGGTCTTGATGAAAATGGGCGTAATGGCCACGTTGAATCAGGTGCTGGACCAGGACACGTCTGTGTTGCTGGTGGAAGAGCTGGGCCACAAGGCCAAGACCATTTCCGCTACGGCATTGGAAGATAAACTGGCCATCTCCGTTACCCATGAAGGTGAGGCGGTGCCACGTGCTCCAGTTGTCACGGTAATGGGTCACGTTGACCATGGCAAAACCTCGCTGCTGGATTACATCCGCAAAGCATCGGTTGCTTCTGGTGAAGCCGGCGGCATTACACAGCACATCGGCGCTTACCACGTGAAGACTGACCGCGGCATGATCAGTTTCCTCGACACCCCGGGTCACGCAGCCTTCAGCGCCATGCGTTCACGCGGTGCCAAGGCCACAGACATTGTTATCTTGGTTGTAGCAGCGGATGACGGTGTTATGCCGCAAACCGAAGAAGCCATTCTTCACGCAAAAGCGGCCAATGTGCCGATCGTTGTGGCCGTCAACAAGATAGACAAGGATTCCGCTGATCCAGAGCGCGTGAAGAGCGAGCTGGCCGGCAAGGGTGTTATTGCTGATTCATGGGGTGGCGACACGCAGTTTGTTGAAGTATCTGCCCATACCGGTCAGGGTATCAGCGATTTGCTGGACGCTGTCCTGCTGCAGGCAGAATTGCTTGAGCTGACGGCGATCATTGATTGCCCAGCCAAAGGGGTTGTCATTGAATCGAGCCTCGACAAGGGGCGTGGTTCGGTTGCCACCGTGCTCGTGCAGAGCGGTACACTCAAGCTGTCTGACTACGTGCTTGTAGGCCATGAGTATGGTCGTGTTCGCGCCATGCTTGACGAAAACGGCAAGCAGATTACATCTGCGGGCCCCTCTATTCCGGTTGAAATCCTGGGCCTCAATGGCGCACCGGATGCCGGCGATGAGTTCCTCGTTGTTGAAAGCGAGAAAAAGGCGCGTGAAGTCGCTGAATTCCGTCTCAACCGTTACCGCGAAATCCAGCTTGCCAAGCAGCAGGCGCTGAAAACGGAAACGATGTTTGCCACGATGGGCAACGCCAAGAAGAAGATTCTCAATGTCGTGCTGAAAGCCGATGTGCGGGGATCGCTTGAAGCGATCATGTCTACGCTTGCTGGCATCGGTAACGACGAAGTGTCGATTAACGTGGTCGGTTACGGCGTCGGTGGTATCTCGGAAACTGACGTGCAACTGGCGGAAACATCCAGCGCAACGATCATCGGTTTCAACGTGCGTGCCGACAAGGCTGCCAAGAACCTTATCGAATCTGCCAGTCTGCAATTGCGCTACTACAGCATCATTTACAACCTGATCGATGACATCAAGGCTGTATTGGGTGGCATGTTGTCGCCGGAAGTACGTGAAGAAATTGTTGGTGTGGCCGAAGTGCGCGACATCTTCAATTCGCCGAAGTACGGCGCCATTGCCGGCAGCATGGTGGTGGAAGGCACTGTTTACCGAAACAAGCCGATCCGCGTGCTGCGTGACAACGTCGTGATCTATGAAGGCGAACTGGAGTCCCTGCGTCGCTTCAAGGACGAGGCCTCCGAAGTTCGCAATGGCATGGAATGCGGTATCGGGGTGAAGAATTACACCGATGTTCGCGTCGGCGACAAGATTGAAGTCTACAATCGCACCAAGGTTGCCAGAACTTTGTAGTACCGGTGTTTGAAGAAAGCCCGGATTCTCCACAAAGCCTGCAGGTATAGCCGCGTATGCGTAAAGTCTCCAACCGTCTCGACAGAATAAGTGACGTCATCAAACAGGAACTCGCGCGGCTCATCCAGACTGAGTTGCGTGATCCCCGCCTGGGTATGGTGTCGGTCACCGGTGCAGAAGTCAGTCGTGATCTGGCTCATGCGTCTATCTACGTTACTGTTCTCAACGCGGAGCCCAAGGCCGCCTTGGCTGCGCTTGATCATGCCGGTGGTTTTCTGCGTAGTCTGCTGGCAAAGAACCTGCAGCTTCGCACCACGCCAAAACTGAAATTCCATTACGACGCATCAGTGGACAGGGGGCGCGAGCTTACCGCCCTCATTGACCGTGCGCTTGAAGCTGACAGTCATTTCGAAAAGTGAGCGCCCGATTTCCGGTAAGTGGCGTGTTGGTGGTCGACAAGCCGGTAGGGATGTCGTCCAACCAATGCCTGCAGCGTGCGAAACGCCTGCTTAATGCTGACAAAGCGGGCCACACAGGCAGCCTGGATCCACTGGCCTGCGGTGTACTACCGCTCTGTTTCGGCGAAGCCACCAAGGTTGCGCAGTTCCTGCTGGATTCGGATAAAGCCTACCGGACCATAGTTCAACTCGGCGTCAAAACAACTTCTGGTGATCGGGATGGTGACATTGTCAGCACACGCTCTGTACCCGATTTTTCGGAGCAGGAGATTCGGGTCGTTCTCGACACCTTCCTGGGTACCATCACTCAGCAGCCATCAATCTACTCGGCGCTGAAACAGAATGGTGTGCCGCTCTACAAACTGGCACGCGCGGGCAAGGAAGCGGAGATCGTGCCGAAGTTTCGCGAAATCCAGATTCACACGATTGAATTGTTGCGCTGGGAGAAACCGGAGATTGAACTGCGCGTGAGCTGTAGCAAAGGCAGCTACATTCGTACTCTGGCAGAAGACATTGGTGAGGCTTTGGGAACCGGGGCTCATCTTAGCTATTTGAGAAGAGAGCAGGCTGGGCCATTTTCTCTGAGTCACAGTATTACGCTGGAAGATCTTGCGGCGAAAATGGCCGCCAATCCCGCTGCCGCCAACAACCTGTTGTTACCAGTTGATATGCCCTTGCAGCATTTGCCTGAACTCAAATTGAATGAAGGCGACACACTGGGGATTCGTCAGGGCAAGACTGTCCCACAGGAGAAAGCAGAATTGGCAGGAGCAGTACGCTTGTACTGCGGAAGTGAATTCATCGGCATCGGCGAAATCGACGATGCCGGTGTGCTCAAGGCCAAACGGCTAATCAGCTACTGAAAAAAACAGGCTTCAACGCTTGCCCAGTACCTTCTTTAAATAACGTCCGGTGTGTGAATTTTTGTTAGCGGCGACTTGTTCGGGTGTGCCGATGGCAATGATTTCGCCGCCTCCATCACCACCTTCCGGTCCAAGATCCACTACCCAATCTGCAGTCTTGATTACATCAAGGTTGTGTTCGATGACAACGATAGTATTACCTTCATCACGCAGCGTGTGCAGCACTTTCAGCAGTTGCTTGATGTCGTGGAAATGCAGGCCCGTGGTGGGTTCATCCAGGATGTAAAGGGTCTGCCCCGTATCGCGTTTTGACAGTTCCCGTGCGAGTTTTACGCGCTGCGCCTCACCGCCCGACAGTGTCGTTGCAGATTGGCCCAGGCGAATATAGGAAAGACCCACATCGATCAGCGTCTGCAGTTTGCGGGAAATCGACGGCACAGCATCAAAGAACTCGCGAGCATCTTCGATGGTCATGTCGAGTACTTCGCAGATGTTCTTGCCTTTGTATTTCACCTCGAGCGTTTCGCGGTTATAGCGCTTGCTCTTGCACACATCACAGGCGACATAGACATCTGGCAGGAAGTGCATTTCCACTTTGACCACGCCATCGCCCTGGCATGCCTCACAGCGTCCACCCTTGACGTTGAAACTGAAACGACCGGGCTGGTAGCCGCGAGTACGAGCTTCCTGCGTGCCGGCATAAAGATCACGGATCGGCGTGAAAATGCCGGTATATGTGGCCGGGTTGGAGCGAGGCGTGCGCCCAATCGGGCTCTGATCGATGTCGACCACCTTATCGAGCTGTTTCAGGCCAAGAAGATCATCGTAGGGCGCTGGGTCAAGCGTTGTCGCGCCGTTGAGCGCGGTCGCCACGATAGGGTAAAGCGTATTGTTGATCAGCGTTGATTTGCCGGAACCCGACACGCCGGTGACACACGTCATGACACCCAATGGAATTTCCAGCGTGACGTTCTTCAGGTTGTTGCCACGAGCACCGCTTAGTACCAGTTTCTTATCCGGATTTGGCTTATGGCGCTTGGCAGGAATTTCAATGGATTCCTTGCCCGACAAATAACGTCCCGTCAGTGATGCAGGATTGTTGATGATGCTCTCGGGTGTTCCCTGCGCCACCACCTGGCCACCATGCACGCCTGCACCAGGCCCGATGTCGAGTACATGATCGGCGCAGCGAATGGCATCTTCGTCATGCTCGACGACAATTACCGTGTTGCCGATGTCACGCAGGTGTCGCAGCGTCTTAAGCAGGCGGTCGTTGTCGCGTTGATGCAGTCCAATGGAGGGTTCGTCCAGGATGTACATCACGCCCACGAGACCGGCACCAATCTGGCTGGCCAGACGAATACGTTGTGCCTCGCCGCCTGACAATGTTTCGGCACTGCGACTCAGTGTCAGATAATTCAGGCCCACGTCGACCAGGAAGCGCAGACGGTCCTGGATCTCCTTCAGTATCTTTTCAGCAATGCTGGCTTTCTTGCCTGTGAATGCAAGTGAAGCAAAGTAGGCTGCGGATGCCCCGATCGTAAGGTTGGTAATGGCTGGCAGATTCCTGTCATCGATAAGGACATGGCGCGCATCACGTCGTAGACGCGTGCCATTGCAGTCCGGACAGTTGTGGGAGCTAAGGTATTTCGCCAGATCTTCCCGCACCATCTGGGAATCCGTTTCGCGGTAGCGACGCTCCATGTTTGGCAGGATGCCTTCGAAGGCGTGCTTGCGTTTGAAATTGTCGCCGCGCTCATTCACGAAGCTGAAGGCAATCTGTTCATTGCCGCTGCCATGCAGGATGACTTTGCGATATTTGGCTGCCAGCTTCTTGAACGGGATGTCGACGGCGAAGTCATAGTGATCAGCCAGGGCAGTCAGCATCTGGAAATAGTAAACATTACGACGATCCCAGCCGCGTATGGCACCCTCCGCCAACGACAAGGCGTCATCGACGATGACGCGCTTCTCATCGAAAAACTGCTTCAGCCCAAGGCCGTCGCAGTTCTCACAAGCGCCCGCCGGGTTGTTGAAAGAGAAAAGGCGAGGTTCAAGTTCCGCAATGCTGTGGCCGCATTCAGGGCACGCGAACAGTGATGAGAAGATCAATTCGCTGCCACCGTCTTTTTCCATCGGTGCCACGATGGCGATACCGTTGGCGATGTTGAGTGCAGTTTCAAATGACTCGGCCAGCCGCTGGCCCTGATCCGGTCTTACCTTGAAACGATCCACTACTACTTCAATCGTATGTTTCTTGTTCTTCTCAAGCTCTGGTGGGTAGTCAAGTTCTACGACCAGACCATTCACGCGCGCACGGATAAAACCATTGCTCTTCAGTTCGTGGAATACGTGCAAATGCTCGCCCTTGCGATCGCGTACGACGGGAGCCAGCAACATCAGCGAGCTGCCTTCGGGCAAAGCCAATACCTGATCCACCATCTGGCTCACTGTCTGTGCTTCCAGCTTCAGATTGTGGTCGGGACAATAGGGGTCGCCGACGCGGGCAAACAACAGGCGCAGGTAATCATAAATTTCTGTGATCGTGCCGACGGTGGAACGAGGGTTGTGTGAGGTGGATTTCTGTTCAATGGAAATGGCAGGTGACAGGCCGGAGATCTGGTCAACGTCAGGCTTCTCCATCATCTGCAGGAATTGGCGCGCGTAGGTGGAGAGCGACTCCACGTAACGGCGCTGGCCTTCGGCATAGAGCGTATCAAATGCCAGCGAGGACTTGCCCGAGCCGGACAGTCCGGTAATCACCACCAGCTTGTCACGCGGGATGGTGACATCAATGTTTTTGAGGTTGTGGGTGCGAGCACCCCGGACGGTTATCGTATCCATGCAGGCTTCGGCAACTCATAAAAAACGCAGCCGGCAATTATACTCCCGGACCTCAAATAAAATCGTTTTTTTTGGGATTGATGCTAGACTGGAGAGCATCAAAAAAGCGGCTTGAGGAGGGCAACATGGCGAGCAGAGGCATCAATAAAGTTATTCTGGTAGGCAACGTAGGACAGGATCCGGAAACGCGTTACATGCCCAATGGTGGCGCCGTGACCAACCTCAGTATTGCCACCTCTGAAAGCTGGAAAGACAAGAACAGTGGCGAACAACAGGAGCGCACCGAATGGCACCGCGTCGTGTTCTATCAGCGACTTGCAGAGATTGTTGCTGAGTATGTAAAGAAGGGTTCCAAGATTTATGTCGAAGGCAGTCTGCGCACCCGTTCCTGGGAACAGGATGGCGTCAAGCGCTATGCCACTGAAATTATTGCCAATGAAATGCAGATGCTCGATGGTCGCGGCGAAGGTCGCGGTGCTGGCGAAGGCGACAGTCCTCGCAGCTCATATCAAGGTGGTGGCAGTCAGAATGGTGGTGCTCCCCGTAGTAGCGGTGGTGGCAGCGGTGGTGGCGGTTCACGTCCAAGCGCGCCGCAGCCGGTACCCGAAGTAAACAGTTTCGACGACGATATCCCGTTCTAGGACCAAGCATCGTTGATGCCGGCATGCGGACTGCAAATGCGAGGATACTGAGGCAGTGAAACTGCTGGTGGTTGGCGGCGACAGTCTGACAGGGATGGCCTTGCAATCGCTGCTGGCAGCACAGAAAGTCGAACACAAGGTACTGACTGCCGCTAATCTCAACCTCCTGCAAAAAATGGAAGTTGCCAAGGCAGTCAGCCAGTATGCCCCCAACCAGATCATCAATGTAGCTGGTTACAGCAACCTGGAGCTGGCAGAACGCGATACTGATGCGGCTCGCCTCTGTGACGAGCAGAACTCACTTATTCCCGCTGTGCTCGCTGAAGTGTGCGGCCATCTCAATCTCCCTCTTATCCAGCATTCCAGCAGCTTCGTTTTTGATGGCATGAAACTCCATCCCTACATCGAAGAAGATGCGGCCAATCCTGTTTGTCGTTACGGCCGCAGCAAGTGGTATGGAGAACGAGCCATCCGCGACACCCTGCCTTCCCATATTATTCTGCGTACGGACTGGGTGTTCAGTGAGCAGAACCCGGTTTTTTTCCAGAAACATATCGACAACTGCAAAGCGCAGAACGGTCGTATTGAAATACTCAACAACCGTTTTAGCCCAACGCCGGCGGGCGATGTGGCGCGCGTATTACTGGCAATTACGCGGCAAGTCGATTGCATTGCAGACGTGTGGGGCACGTACCACTATTGTGCGCAGCAGCCTCTAAGCCAGGAAATGTTTGTAGAACAGTTCTTGCAGGAAGCAGGTCGATACGATGAAGAGTTGGCCGCGATGCTGCCCAGATTGCAAATGAGCAAGTTGCCAGTGCAGTTGCCTTATATCGCCAATTCAGTGGTGAATGGACAGAAACTGTTCGAGACCTTTGGCATCAAGGCGCGCCCGCGTAATCCTGCAGTCAACTCCATGCTGCGCCATTTGTATCAGGTGCCAGATGTAGAAGCGGTGAAAAAAAGTACAGGCGCAGATTCAACCGCAGATTCTGTCACAGCTGAAAAGGTCGTCAGAAAGTCTGCGGTCAGGAAGCCCAAAAATGGGCGCCGACCGTCCAAAAAAGTCGCAACGCGAAAAGAGTAATGACTGTCCGGATCAAAAGTCGGAAATAGGTATCGGGCAAGACGTCCAGGCACATTTTACCCAGCATGGTGCCGAGGATCCCCATGATCCAGCTAAGCGCGATCACACCTATATACGGCGTGTAGTCAAAACCTGCCAGCAGATAGCCGATTGATTTGAACAGCGCCATGAATAACAGCGTGCCTGCAATCGTCGCGACAACGGCTTCTTTGGGCAGCTTGGAATTCACCATTACAGACTGAAACAGCACGCCAGCGCCTGATATCGTAGATAGAAAGGTGTGAGCTAGCCCCACCCAAAAGAACGGAAATGGAATGGCGGCTGCCAATTTG
>JAZKEH010000063.1:0-1532 GCA_040387155.1 Pseudomonadota bacterium
GTACGATTGCGCAAGACCCGACTTCCGCTTTCGACAAGTCATGGAGCGGAATCCTCTTTTCTCTGAACCTGCTCACTTGCATGAAGCGAACTACATGGACAACGTCCCTTTACCCGATTATCCTTCCAGCCAATCGTTAAATCCTTTTACATTTGTAAAGCGTATTTGGGAGATTTCCAGCCTGTATATCCGCGCAGCGGATAATCGAAATTACCAGCTTCTGTAAGTCGCACTACCCGCAGCGAGCATCGTGATGCTTAGCAGCAGAACCTTGGCATCAGAGAATGCCAACCATAAAAAAAGGTGGGGGTTGTACGTATGAAAGTTCTGGATAAAAGAGCCATTCCAGCCGCGCTCGCTGTAACACTTGTGATGGCGGCGACCACATGGGTGCCACCAGCCGTCTACGCGGGTACCATCGCCGCGGCTGCCCGCGCTAATGACCTTGCCGAGTCACGCGAGCTGATCCGTGCCGGTGCGGATATCAATCTTCCTGAGCCCGACGGCACAACACCGCTGCTCTGGGCGGTTTACAACTCGTCACCTGAACTCGTGCAACTGCTGCTGGATGCCGGCGCCGATCCCAATGCCGCGAACAGCCTCGGTATTACTCCACTTCTACAGGCAAGCCGTTATGGCAACGCAGTTGTAGTCAGTGCTCTGCTCGCCAGCGGTGCCAGAGTGGCAGACGCGCAACCTGGCACTGAACCGCCACTCATGGCTGCTGCACGCGCAGGCAATGTCGATGCTGTAGACGTGCTGCTTGCTGCGGGCGCCGATGTGAATGCCACCGAGCCGCTCGATCAGCAAAGCGGACTGATGTGGGCAGTAGCTGAAGGTCATCAGGACATTGTAAGGAAACTGCTCAATGCCGGCGCCAATCCAAACCTGCAGGCACGTGTCTCCGAATTGACCGAGCGCAAGAACGCAGATTTTCCATCAGGTGGTTTTGCAGCGCTGCACTGGGCAGCGCGTAATGGCGATGACGCGATGATCAGTCTGTTGCTCGATCATGGCGCCAACATCAATGTTCGTAACGGCGACGACTCGACACCGATGATGCTGGCTATCGTGAACGACCGTTTTGATCTGGCCGCACGACTGCTTGAACACGGTGCCGATGCGAATGATGGTTCCCTTTATTTCATCACCGAAATGCGCGATGCCACGACCGACTGGCGCGCCAAGGACGGCACAGTGTTCCGCGCGGACCACCCCAACAACCTGAACGCACTCGATCTCACTCGTATGCTGCTCGAAGCCGGTGCCGATCCGGACAAACCGTTCGTCGGGCAAATGCATAACACGTCGATGTGCTGCGATTCCAAGGCCTATACCACCCCATTCTTCCGCGCCTCGGTTGCCGCCGACGTTGAAGGCATGAAACTCATGCTGGCGCATGGCGCCGATACGGAATGGAAGCCCGTCGCCGAACCCAAAAAAGAAGCCGATCTTTCGACACCTGACGGCAACGCTGGCAAGACACCTCTCATGATGGCGATCAACGGCGGCAAAGGGGTCGGTGTCTCGGG
>JAZKEH010000064.1:0-2688 GCA_040387155.1 Pseudomonadota bacterium
GAACAATTTTTCGTCAGTTGTCGTCGCATGCTGCGCCATGTATTGCTGCAGGATCAGCTCCAGCGAGGTCGAAGGAATCTCGGCGATGAAGGTGGCGTAGTCGGCTGTTTCAAATGGCTGTTGCTGACGCGCATACAGCGTATGCATGGCATGACCCCACTCATGCGCCATCGTCGACAGTCCGTCAAAGTCGTTGTTGTGATTGAGCAGCAGATACGGATGCACATCGTAGGCAGAGCCGTTCATATAAGCTCCGCTGCGCTTGCCCTGTTGCGGGTAGACATGCATCCAGCGGTCATCCATTGCAGCAGCCTGCTGGCTGACCCAGTCATCGCCGAGCAACTCCATGGCGTCCAGCGTGATCTTCTTGCTGGTGTCGACATCGAAGGTTTTATCGAGTGAAACCAGCGGTGGGTAGATGTCGTAGTAGTGGAGTTGATCCACGCCCAGCATGCGCGCCCGTAGTTTGAAATAACGGTGCAACGTCGGAAGGGATTTATTCACTTCATCAACCAGCGTGTGATAGACCGCCGGTGGCAGGTTGTCGTCAAACAATTCGCGGTCCAGCACGCTGTTGTGCTTACGCGCCTTGGCCAGCGCCACCTGTGTCTGGATATGACTGTTCAGCACCATTCCCACACTATTGCGATATTCCTGCCACTTGCCCCAGAACAGATCGAAGGCTTGCTTGCGGATCGCCTGATCCGGGTTTGAACGCAGGCGGCCATAGCCCTGCGAATCGATGCGTACTTCCTCACCATCGGGCAGTTTCAGGCTTGGAAAGGGGATGTCGGAGTTACCGAGGATGCTGTAGATGTTGGAGGGGGCATCGAAAGGTTGCGAGAAATAGGAAAGTGCCTGCTCGGCTTCAGCCGTCAGCGTGTGTTCAGACTGCCGCAGCGTGTTGTCCAACTGATGACGGAACGGCGCGAGATCCGGGTTGTCGCTCATGAACTGGCGAATACGGGTGTCCCCGACGGCGATGATCTCCGGATCGATCCAGGCCGTTGCCTGGTTCATTGACGCGAACATCGCTTCCGCCAACTGGTTGTTCTCCTGCGCCGTTGTTATCCGCAGATCTTCGTCCTGTTGCAGGCTGGAATAGACATAGACTTTCAACGCCGCGCGATAGGTGTCGGAAACAAAGCGCAGCGTCTTGTACAAATCGTCGCCGCTGTTGCCCAGCGTGCCTTTGAACTGCTCGATCTTCCCGAACTCGACGAGCAAACGTTCACGCTCGGCGTTCCAGGCGTCGACACTCGGAAACAGATCGGTCAGATCCCAGGTACTGGCCGGATCGACTGGCGGTGTCTCCTGGGCCAGCAGCGGTGTGGTTGTTGTCATGGAGTGAATCAGCAGGAATGAGGAGAACACTAGGGAAAGGTGACGGCGCATGACAAAGTCTCCAAAGCAGATGCGTAGGGCTGAAACTAGCATACCCGGAGCAGACTGATGCAGGGGGCCGCCTGCAATTTTCGCTGGTTTAAGTCGAATAACGCAGGAAAACACCGGCGGTAGTGCTTTCGGGCTTTCTTGAGGGGCATCAATCGCGCTAGCCTGCTCACAGCTATACTTGCTGCTCCACTGACCTCCCACAATGACAGGGACTATTCATGACAAACACGACAGCAGACACCCAAAGCAAGGTCGAGGAAGAATTTGAGGCTGCCAAGAAGGCAGCGCTGGAAGCCTACTCAAACTTTCTCGATGCCAAGATACATCTGAAGAAGGCTGCAGTGGCAGCGGGAATCGAGTTCAGGGACAGCACCAGTGAACACCTCGACGAAGCGATCATCAAGGCGCGCGGCAAGCAAAAGGAGCTTCAGGAAACCACCAGTGACTACGTTCGCGACAATCCGTTGACCAGCATCAGCATTGCTTTTGTGAGCGGCGTCATTCTCTCGCGGATTTTTGGTAAATAAGCCGGGACAGTGATGGAGAACGGAACATCCAACGAAGGCGGCTCTCAGCCGCCAGCCGCCGTGCCCGGTGTGAAAGACAGCATGATGCTGTTGGTGGATTCATTGCTGACTCTGCTGCTGCTCGGCAAATCAGAGGCCGCGCAGATTCTCGCTTTCCTGCCACAGTTGCTTGAGCTTCACCTTTGCCGCCTGCCGGTGTTGCTGCTGACATGGATCAGCTTCGGTGTGCTGGTGGCGTGCTCTGTATACACCTACTCGGAAAATCTCGTTTTCTCCGCAGGCAGCTTTTTCGTACTGCAGGTTGGAATGATGCTCGTGCTGGAACGCCGTTTGCGACGCCTGCGTGAGCAAATGGATTTTCCGGAAACCAGAAAAGGACTGACAGCATTGCAACTCAGCGTGAAGCAAAGGTTTGGCAATGAAGCGGGTTAAAAGCAACGTAAGCGGGCTCAGCAGCCGACTGCAGGCGAATTTGCTCGCGCTCAATGGCAATATCCCCACACCCACTCGCCGTGTCGGTTGGCAACTGATCGTGCCCGTTGCGGTGGTCGTTGGTGCGGCGGTGCTGTTCAGCCTGTCGCCGAAAGCGCGGAAGAGTTTGTTGTTGCAGATGCTGGTGTTGGGTTCCACACGTCTGTTGCGAGCAAGCGCAAACGTCAATGGACACATGCTGGATAGCTAACGAAGCTTGTTCCGAGAGATATCTAGATTGGTACCGGAGGACGGACTTGAACCGTCACGCTTTTAAAGGCAGAGGATTTTGAGT
>JAZKEH010000065.1:0-4916 GCA_040387155.1 Pseudomonadota bacterium
AGAGCACTGTGAAGGCCGGCACCGAGATCGAGGTAAAAACCGAAAGGACTGAAGTCACTCTCAGTCTGAGTGAGATGGACCAGGGCTCATGGGTCATGTTCGAGCTGCCGGGTTTTGCCAATGCAGCCACGGGCACGAAGCAAGACAGCCTGGACGCCTTGCGCAAGGCGAAGGAGACCTCGTATTTCAAGGGCGATAATGAACTGTGGGTCAAACTAGTGGCCACACCTCCGGTCATGCAAGTCATTCGCCCAACGGATCTGCAAGCCAAAATAACGGTCAGCCGCTAGGGCAGGATAAGTCGCTGAACCAATTAACCACCGATAAGAAAACATGCAGCTCTCGGCTCTCAGGAAGCTATAACGTTCCGATGTCCTATTTATCTGCCGACGATTGGGCATGTTTCGATGCGCAAGGCTTCCTGCGTATCGGTCAGGTTGCCGACACGGCAACCGTCGCGGCGTTGCGGACGCGCATCGACGACATCATGCTGGGCAAGGCCAACCTGGATTACCGCCGTACGGTGATGCAACTGGATTCCACCGATGGTGTGTACGAGTCGGCGGGCCCGCAGTCTCACGGCTTCAAGGGAGCAACGCTCAGCTATCGCAAGATTGAACAATTGGAAGCTGATCCCTTGTTCCTTGCGTACATGAAATTACCGATTTTTGAAGAAGTCGCCCGCCGCTTCTACGGCAACATCGCCATTGCGCCTTTCCGTGCCATGTTCATGAACAAGCCCGCGCAACGAGGCACTTTCCTGCCCCTGCATCAAGACCGCTGGCGTGCGCTGGATCGCGATCCGCTCATTACCGTCTACACGGCATTGGACCAGGCTACGCCAGCCAATGGCTGTGTCGAGCTCATTGCGGGGTCCCATCACACTGTGCTCAATCCGGCGCACGCGAACGGCTTCCTGACGCCGGAGATGGCGGCCAAATTCGATAATGACCCACGCCGCGTGCAACTCACGCTGGAGGCTGGCGAGGCCGTACTGATGCACAACTGGACCATCCACGGCAGCGGCATCAATGTGACAGACAGTCCGCGTCGTGCCTTCAGTGTGTGTCTGATGGATGCTGCCACCATGAGTCGCCGCTACAACCGGCAGGCGGCGCGCTGCGTGCTGTTTGATGCCAGGGAATAGCGGAAGTGGTGTCTGGGAAATTGTGACTACGACACCTGTTTACGAAACTGGTGGCGCTGCCGCGATAGCCTCAAACCGCCTGCAAGTGATCCAGCGTTTCCGGAAACTTCTCAACGAGCTTGATCAACAATGCAGCATGCACATTCGGTTTGCTGCGCCCTTGTTCCCAGCTTTCGACAGTGCGGGGATTCGTCCTGATCACACGGGCAAACACAGCACGGGAAAGATTCAAACCCTCACGCAGCTTGCGCAATTCATGTGGCTCCACTTCCGGAACAGCCATATCCTCAAGACTTACCCGCCTCAACGTGAGCTTTCCCTCTCGCTCCGCCTGCAAGGCAGTGAACCCCTCCTGCAGTTCGCTGAACAAATTTCTCCGCTTCTTCATGTTGTGTTGTCTCAATTCATCGAATCGTTTGTCTGGCACGCAACTCTCTATCGAGAAGACTTTTAAGGACGCCTTTTTCTGTTTCGGTCAGGTCGTTCATCTCGTCCTTGTTGTACAGCGTGAACAACAAGAACTCATGCTTTCCAGACCACCAGTAGTAGATGATCCTCAACCCACCACGCTTGCCCTTGCCGCGTTGACGGTCTTCAAACCGCAACTTGCGCAAGCCACCGGTGTTACGGATCACATCACCTGCTTCGGGATGTGCAGTCAGCAAGGCTTGCAGGAGCCGGTAGCTCTCATCGGCCAGGTACTCCTCCCGGTGCCGCTGAAAGGGTGGCATTTCAATGAAGATGGGCAATAGCGTGCGCGAGGAATCCATTCCTTTGTCCACGTTTCCTTGTGTGGGCTAAATGTACGATCTAATCGTATAGATGGCAAGGCGTAAAAATTTCGCCGTTGCTTGTTGCTTCAACATAGTAAGGATCGAACAGACTTTCCTGGAAAAGTGAGAGGAACCCTCAAACCGGCATTATTGTAATGATGTGGGCGCACTGGTGGCGCAGCGGCGTTAACGCTTAATATCTTGGTTTTTTCGAATTCAGGAATTTCTGCCATATGAAAGGTAACGACACCACGCGCCGCGCGCTGCTGCGCAGCATGGCGATCTTTGGAATGGCCGCGGGTACCGGCAAGGTGCTGGCAGCAACCCACCGGTTTTCCCCGATTAAACGGGCGTTTACCGATCCGTACCTCGAAATGATCCGCTTGCTGAAGGAAGCCGCCGAGATCGAGCAGGATCTGATGATCCAGTACCTCTACAGCGCCTATGCCCTCAAGCCGGCCTACGCTGGAATCGTCGGGGGTCCGGCGCCAAATACGACGACGCTGATGGGTATCGTCATCCAGGAGATGCAACATCTGCGCGGTGTGAATCGGTTGCTGGTGGAGCTCGGCGCCGCGCCGGTACTCACCCGCCAGGACTTCCCGTTCGAGTCCGACCTCTATCCGTTCGCGTTCGAGCTGGCACCGCTGAGCGCATCGAGCCTCGCGAAATATACCTACTGTGAAGCAGATCCCGTACGTCTTGGACGGGTGAGATCGTTGAACAACGAATCAGTGCGTTTGATCGATGTAATGAAGGGAACCCTCGGTGGCGAGATTGCCGCCAACCATGTCGGCAAACTTTACGACGCAGTGGTGGGCACGCTGGGCGAGCTAAAGGAAGCCGGTGAAATACAACTTGATTACGGCGCGTGGTTCCAGGAACTCGGTGATGTAAAAGCAGAAGGCGAGTTCGGCCACTTCAAGTTTTTTCACACGCTGTACGAAGGCGCCCACCCGCTGATCAAGGACACGCCCGACATCTGGACGCTGCCGGCGACTGACGAACGTTATCCGAGTTACAACGTGCCTGTGAATCCAACCGCTTATGATGGTCGCGCCAACTCAATCCAGGATCCTGATCTGCGCGCATTGGCCTGGCTCGGCAACATGAACTACTGGTGCCTGCTGTTGCTGCTGGATTCCGCCTACCGGCGCGATTCCAAAACGGAAGCCGCACTGGCGCAGTCCATCATGATGGGCCCGCTCAACTCCATTGCGCGTTATCTGCCCACCAAGGGTTCGGCGGTGCCATTCGATCCGCTCAGCACCGGGTTCAATCCGGCAATCGGTGAAGAGTCAAGCAAGCGCTATACCCATCTCCTGCTGCAAGAAACGCGCGATTTTGCCCGTTCGATCGAAAACCTGTTGCCACCTGATTTTGATATCCAGATCTACGATCAGCTGATGGCGGCGGTTTGATCCTGCGGACTGATCACCTGGGCAGGTCGCCGCTGATTGCCGGGCCCTAGATTGACATACCCAATTTGGGTATTAACATGCCCAAAATGGGTATAAAGCGCACCAACACCGAATCTCCGCCACCACACCGCACCAGTCTCTCGGATGCGCTATTCACCCGCACCCAGCAAAAAGTGTTGGGGTTGCTGTTCGGCCAACCCAACCGCAGCTTTTTTGCCACTGAACTCATAGCGCTGGCCGGGGCAGGATCAGGTGGCGTGCAAAGGGAACTGAAACGGCTGGCCGAGAGTGGGCTCGTCACTGTCACTCGCTTGGGTAATCAGCACCACTACCAGGCCAATGCGGCCTCACCGTTATTTGCCGCCCTGCATGACATCGCACTGAAGACCAGCGGTTTGGCCGAACCGTTGCGGGCCGCATTGCAACCGCTGGCTACACAGATCAAGGCGGCGTGCATCTATGGCTCGGTGGGGGCTGGTGCCGACACCGCCAGCAGCGACATAGACTTGTTGCTGGTGGCAGAAGACTTGACGCTGGAAGCCGTGCACGCCGCGCTGGAAACCACTGAGCAACAACTGGCGCGACGAATCAGCATCACACTCTATACGCTTGCCGAGTTCTATCACCGCCGCAGCAACAACAATGCCTTCCTGGCCAAAGTGCTGGCGGCGCCGTTGATACCACTGATCGGAGATATCCGTGGCCTTGCCTGAATTGGACAACCTGCTTCGTATCGGCAAACTCAAAGCCGAACCGCCTGCTGCCAGTGAACTGGACGGCTTGCTGCATTCCGGGATCGTGCGGTTGGCCGATGCGCAGCGCGTGGAGTTGAACGCGGAGAGTCGCTTTGATCTCGCCTACAACGCGGCGCATGCGCTCGCCTTGGCCGCACTGCGCTGGCACGGCTACCGCTCCGAAAATCGTTATTTGGTGTTTCAGTCGCTTACACACACGCTGCAGTTGCCATCAACCCAATGGCGTGTGCTCGATGATGCACATCGCAAGCGCAACATTGCTGAATATGAAGGGGATATTGAGGTGGATGCAGCCTTGCTTGAAGCACTGTTGCGCGTGACTGCCGAGCTGGCCACGCGGGTGCAAACTTTGCTATCTAGTTGATATTGGTCCAGCGGCGATTCGAGCCGCAACGCTACGTCTACACGCGGTACTGAGTACCTGAACGTCTTCGTATACTGATCGCAGCCTTACTCTTCCTTCTTCAGCGTAGCCAGATAGGCGATCACTTCCCGGCGCTTGATGTCGTCCGGGATCAGCATCGGCATGAAGGTGCCGGGCACCATCTTCATCGGGCTTGTCAGGAACGTGTCGAGGGTCTCGACGCTCCAGGTGAGCCCGGAGGCCTTGAGGGCAGCCGAGTATTTGCCGAAATCAGGCTGGCTGCCAGCCGGGCGGCCGACCAGTCCCAGCATGTTGGGGCCTTCGTTGGGGCCGCCGGTCTTCTGGGTGGAATGGCACACGTTGCACATGGTGTTGAAGGTGGCCTTGCCGTTCTCGATGTCCTGGTTGGGGGCGTCGGCGTTACACAGGACGGGGGTCAACAGGGCAGTGGCAACG
>JAZKEH010000066.1:0-2364 GCA_040387155.1 Pseudomonadota bacterium
CAGCCTGCAGGAAAAACATCACGGAGTGAACACGATCGAGATGATCGAACCCCAGATGAAACTCGCCGACTGGGATACCCAGGCGTTCCTTGAACGCTCGAGCATCCTGGTCAACATCCCGCGCATGAATGTGCAAAACTTCCTGATGGATCCAAAAAACTATATCCAGGGTACGCAGGATATTCGCAACACGCCGCTCTTCAACCTGTACGAAGCACGCCGGCTTTACCTCAACGCCATCAAGACCCTCGTCGATGCACGGGCATTCACCCATCCACGCATCATGGAACTGGAACACAAGCTGTTGACCAATTTCTTCCTGCACATGCACAGGGAAAATATTCTGTACGAGCCGGATTTCTACCTGACGCGCAAGAAGACCAAAACCGCCACCCGGCTCAACCAGAACGCTATCGAAATGATGAATTCAGAAAATTACGATCTCGGCATCGAGGCGCATAAACGCCGCTTGATCTACCTGCAGGCCAACACGGACCGGACCTCGGAACAGGTTGCCACCGCGATGCTCGAAGAAGCCGACTGGGACCTGCTTTTCGAGCGCAAAACGAACGCAGCCGACAAGTACGATGCCGCATATCAGTTTTTTGTCGACAACCCCAACTTCCAGGCCGAAGCCAGCGATGTGATCTATCCGGCCGTACCTGTCGTGCTGCCCACCTACCTGCCGCCACCAAACAGCCGCGCCAAACTTGGCATTGCGCCCGAGGCGAAGGTAAATTTCTTCGGGTACATAGACGTCACCTTTTCGCTGACGAAATATGGCAAGGCGAGGAAAGTGAAGATCCTGGGCACCGGTGGTGAAGTAACACGCAACATGGAGATACGCATGAACCAGTATCTGCGCAATGTCTTGTTCCGGCCCCGCTACGCCGGCAATGAAGTGGATACCGGAGACATATCCCTGCGTTATTACATCGGCTTGTAAAAAAGATGCGATGTCGCAGTGCGTGGCTGGGGAATCCACTCGATAGGGAACATACGTTTTGCGTCAAGCGTAGAGGACTGCAGAAATTCATCCAGCCACACTGTATAACGCTTCCTGAACAGCATCGTGCGTATGGCCGGGACCAGTATCTCGGCCAGCAGGTAAGGTAGCAGCGCAACAAGCGCGGCGACGCAGAACCCGGCCAGCCAGATTGCCGGACTGATTGGCGCCACCGCCCCGCCCGGTTCGACTTCATTGATAAATGCTGCCGCGGCCGTTTGCCAACCCCACACTACTCCGGGCCATCCGACGAGAGTTGCAACGAACCAGGTTGGCAGCCGCGCTATGCCATGGACTGCTCGCAAATTGAAACTATCGCACTGTGCGTTGTCGTGATGATAAACAAAGAGACATTCCAGCCGGCCTCTTTTGTTACGGCAGCCGATGAAGGAAATCAGATCATCCAGCGCCACGTTCAGCTGGCCGCTGCTGAACTCCCATCTGTCGCTGCTTCCGTCCGGATAGCCCAGCGTAACCAGGCTTTTCGCAACCGGTATAGCCACCGCTGCTGCATCACTGCGCGCCCAGGGCAACTGCAATTCACCGGCGCGTAGATCTGATCCGCCCACTGTCTCGGCAGGTTCCACATCGGTTTCGTGCGCGGCTGTTTGTGCCTTGACCTTGCCGGTAAAAATTTCGAGTGTGTATCGCTTGCCGAGTACGGCCACGTTGCGCAACATTTCAGGCAGTTGCGGACCCTCGCGTGCCGGCGTAACAACTTTGTCTGGAACGTTACCAAGCCCCGTCAAGGCAAGCAGGAACGCTGCTGTACACATGGCGACGAACGTGAGCGCCCAGCGTGGCGCCGCGGATGTTTTGAGATGTTCGATAAAAACATCGACACCGCTGTTGGCGACCAGGCTCTCAGGCATCGCAACCTGGGCTGATACATACATTGCCGGAACCATCAGCAAACACGTTACCAGCACCGCCGCCCTGGTTGCTTGCACTGGAATACGTTGAAATAAGCTGTGCATAGTCGATCCAGAATAGTTTGTGACAGAAAGAACGGACTGCGGCGAGTTTACACCACTGCCGCTACGAACACGGGGGATACCATGCAAGCAGAATGAAACCCGGATCCCGATACTGGCGCCGCCGTTTTCGAAATAGCCCAGCAGAGTGAGCTGTCACTGGTACTAATTCGCGATGCAAAAAAAAGCCGCACCAGTATACCGGTACGGCTTTCGATTACAGAACGTCCGTTTCCGTTATTCAGGCAATGCAAAGGCAAACAGGCCCGCACCCGCAGCAACCATGATGTACTGGCGGCCGTCGAGCTCGACGCTCATAGGTCCCGAAGCGACCTGGCCGCCGAGACTCTCGCGCCAGAGTTCTTCACCGGTCGTTGCATTGAG
>JAZKEH010000067.1:0-333 GCA_040387155.1 Pseudomonadota bacterium
GCAAGTATGTCTTGCCATTTCAGGAACAAAACGCTGCGCATAGGAGAAACCTCCTATACGAGTGCAGGATATTGCACCCATTTTTCGTAGTCGGTTTTTGCTGGATCCGCCTATCAAAAAAGGGAGTTCGCTCCCTTATCTCAATTATGGTCTCGATTCATCATGCTACCTCGGGATCGTGTGGATGCAGGCAAACCGGAACGCAGCCAAGTCATGATGAGATTAATCGATCAACGCAGCGAAGAGCGCGTCAACGTGGCACTCCCAGTCAGGCTTGACGCGGCGAATGGAGTGACCCGCGACATAAGCGCCAGCGGCATTTTTTTCGAGGTC
>JAZKEH010000067.1:343-681 GCA_040387155.1 Pseudomonadota bacterium
AGGCGTTCGGCTCCAGGATACTGGTGAAGTGCAAAGGCAGCATCGTACGTACTCAAGCCTGCGGCCAGATGATTGGCGTAGCGGTCAGGCTGACCACAGCAGTGATGGAAGCAGCAAATTAACAAATCCCAAACTATCCTCCTCAATGGAAAATTATATGGCTAACACGACAACATCTACCGGCACCACTTCACTCACCAAGACACCGCAGGCGAAAGACGATAGTTACGTCTACGACGAGGATTTGCTGCTTCTGGAGACTGGAATATACGATGACGCAACCGGGTTCCTGACCCTTGATGTTATGAGCAACGACCTTGGTGGGGCTGCCAAGTCGC
>JAZKEH010000067.1:691-1606 GCA_040387155.1 Pseudomonadota bacterium
CGGGCTTTACGCTACCAACCAAGGACGTGCTCACAGCCGGCGCTTCTGAGTGGGAACAAACCGAAAAAGGCAACTGGATGCGCATCAATAATGGCAAGATCGATTTCGCGCTGGGTACGCCAGGTGTCGATGGCCCCAGTGGTATCAGTATCAATTCCCTCGGCGCAGACGATGTAGTCGACGATACATTCTCGTTGAGCATACGCTTGGGTAACGGCACGTTAAGTGAAGCCAGGGTATCTGTCAAAATCAATGGCAGCAACGATGCCGCTGCAATCATAGTGAACTCAAATGACGGCGATGTAACGGAAGCTGGTGTCGTGGCTAACGCTACTGTCGGCGATCCTGCCGCGGGTGGTCAGTTGACAGTTGTTGACCTTGATGCGGGGGAGAATGCGTTTCAGGAGGTGGCACTCGATGACCTCGTCGGTGACTATGGCACCTTCACCTTCAATGCAGCGACAGGAGCGTGGACTTACCTCCTGAATAACGATAACCCTGATGTGGAAGCGCTGAACATTGGCGATGCCCTTACCGACAGCTTCACAGTTACATCGCTGGACGGTACTGCCAGCCAGCCCATCACAGTCACCATCAATGGTAGTAACGATGCGCCCGTGATCAGCGGCACGGTCACTGGCGCCGCCCAGGAAGACACCACGTTTTCGGCAACGGGCACCTTGATCGCTACGGATGTTGACGCAGGGGCGACAGCAACCTGGGCCGTTCAGAGCCCTACCAGCAAAACCTATGGCTCGCTCGCCGTTGATGGCGAAACCGGCAAGTGGACGTATACGCTGAACAACGGCACCAATGGCACCGAGGGTGCGACCCAGTCTCTGGCTGCTGGCGAAAGTCACGAGGAAACCTTCATCGTGCGTGCTACCGACGAACAGGGCGCCTATGCTGACCAGA
>JAZKEH010000067.1:1616-1860 GCA_040387155.1 Pseudomonadota bacterium
CCAACGATGTTCCGGTAATCAGCAACGAAGCTACCGACGACCGCGCGGTCAAGGAAGATAGCGACCTGAATGCTAGCGGCACTCTGACTATCTTCGATGTTGATACCGGTCAGAATGAGTTCAAGGCTGCTGCCGGCGCGACTTCTTATGGCACCTTTTCGCTTGGGGCAAATGGCGCATGGACCTACTTGTTGACTAACACCAACGCTGCCGTGCAGGCTCTGGCGGAAGGCGTGCAGCTCAA
>JAZKEH010000068.1:0-4532 GCA_040387155.1 Pseudomonadota bacterium
CATCGAGACCGATGCTGGCGGCATTGCTGCTGACATAGAAGACAAGGTCGTAACGATCGAGATCCAGCAGGCGCTGCTTGTTCACGCCGGTTGGCGTCAGCGGCTCAATGATCAACAGCGGCAAACAGAACACAGTGGCGCCGAGCTGCTCCAACTGTTGTTGCAGTGCACTGACCTGGGCAGCCGGCCTTGTCAGCCAGACCGTGCGGCCGGTGAGTGGTGTGTTGTTGGCAGCAGTTCCACTCATCAGCAACGGCAACTCACAAGGCTTCCAGCAGTGCTGCTGCACCCTGCCGCAGCAGATCGTCCGCCAGAATCTCGCCCAGCTCTTCGCCGAGATGGGCCGCACCGCTGATTTCACTGCGCAATATCTTGCGGCCATCGACGCTGCCAACAAGGCCACGCATATGCAGGTCGGTGCCTTTCAGCTCCGCCAGCGCCGCAATCGGCACCTGGCAGCCACCCTGCAATTTGGCATTCATCGCGCGCTCGGCGCGCACGCACAGCGCGGTGGGTTCATGATGCAGACACTGGAGCAGCTCGCGCGTCGCCGTATCGTCCAACCGCGCTTCGACTCCCACTGCGCCCTGGCCACCGGCCGGCAACGACAATTCCGTGGGCAAAAACTGGCGAATTCTTTCCTTGAGACCGAGGCGGATCAAACCCGCACCTGCCAGGATAATCGCGTCGTACTCACCCTCATCCAGCTTGCGCAGGCGGGTACCGACGTTGCCGCGCAGATCGCGCAGGACCACATCAGAGCGCCACGCGCGCAGCTGGCATTGACGACGCAACGACGAGGAGCCAATGACGGCGCCCAGCGGCAAGTCCTGCAAGGTCTCAAACCGGTTCGAGACAAAAGCATCACGCGAATCTTCACGTTCACAGATGGCGACCAGGCCCAGCCCTTCCGGAAACTCCATCGGCACATCCTTCATCGAATGCACGGCAATGTCGGCGCGACCTTCCAGCATGGCCACTTCCAGCTCCTTGATGAACAGCCCCTTGCCGCCAATCAGGGACAACGGGGAGCTGAGAATCTGGTCGCCACGCGTCGTCATCGGCACCAGTTCCACCTGTAGGGCAGGATGAAAGGCCAGCAAACGGGCTTTGACATATTCGGCCTGCCAGAGGGCAAGCGGACTCTCACGGGTGGCGATGCGGATCAACGGGGCGGACATAAACAGGCTCTGCGGAAAGACGGTGCATTGTACCCGGTCACCTCGGACCGCTGGCTATAATCGCCCGTCGCCAGCAGCAGATTTCCGCCATGCCAGCATCGTCACTCAACTACAAACATCTGTACTACTTCTGGGTCGTGGCGCGCGAGGGCAGCATCGCCAAGGCCTCGCAGGTGCTGCACCTGACACCACAAACCATCAGTGGCCAGCTCAGCCAGTTCGAGGACAGCATCCGCGCACGCCTGCTGCAGAAACAGGGGCGTGGTCTCGTGCTCACCGAGAGCGGCCAGCTGGTGTTGCGCTATGCCACTGAAATTTTTGACCTTGGGGAAGAGCTGCAGGAAGTCCTGAAAGACAGCAAGACCAGCGGGCGGCAGCGCCTTGTGATTGGCATTCTGGATTCAATTCCCAAGGCAATCGCCTACAAGATCATGGAGCCGGCGCTGAAGCTCGGCAAAGACCTCACGTTCAACTGCATCGAGGGTCCGCTCGAGAAGCTGGTGTCGCAGTTGGCGGTAAACAGCCTTGACGTCGTAATAGCCGATGCGCCGATCAGTGCACGTTACAACATCAAGACCTACTCACACCTGCTGGGCGAGAGCAGCATCAGTTTCTTTGCCAGTCATTACCGCGCCGCCAACTATCGCAAACACTTTCCCCAATGCCTCGACGGCGCCCCGATGCTGATGCCCTCCGATGGCAGCTCCATCGCCCGCGCCGTCAAACAATGGCTGCGCGACCAGGACCTGCACCCCAAGATCAAGGGCTACTTTGATGACAGTGCGCTGCTCACCGCCTTCGGCAAGGCCGGCGAAGGCGTCTTCTTCATGCCGAGCGTGATCGAAAAGAGTGTTATCCAGCAGTACAACGTACGCAGCATCGGGCAGGTGGCCGAACTGACCGAACGCTACTACGCCATCACGGCGCACCGCCGTATCAGCCACCCTGCTGTGGCCGCCATCTACCAGACAGTCCGCCACAGCCTGTTCTCTGCCCACGACTGAGGTCTGCAGACCCGGCTTTCAATAGTTCGAGAAAACCGAAGGAAAATTTTGGAAAAATCAGTTTTTCCTTACTGCCGGTCGTCCCTAGATTCATGCCATGAGGAGCGGCCAGGCCGCCCCGGACGACCACCCATAGAAAGAAGCAGAAGGAGAGCACCATGAAAACACTCGCATTGTTGGCAACCCTGGCTATCGCAGGTTGCTCCACCCCCCACATCGAAAACACCGTTGGCCAGGCAAGCAGTGCACTGGCCAAAGTGGCCGTGGTCGACCGTCAGGCGCGCCTCATCAAGGTAGATGGCGCTGCCGTCGAAGCCCCGACGATTGGCAGCTACTACCTCAAGCCCGGTTCGCGCGAACTGGAGTTCCAACTGCAGCATGGCAACGCCACGGCGCCGGGCAAGAGCATGGGCGGCGGCATCACCACCATTAATCGCTTCGTCACCACCCGAGTGGAGCTGAAGGCTGGCCATGAGTACCAGCTGACGGTTGAAGGCACCCGCGTTCAGCCCAAACTGGTCGTCAATGAGCGCGCCGCAGACGCCGTTAAAGTAGCCAGCGCGGACTAAGCGTCACGCTCGTGAGTCCCGCGCCAGTACCGCGGGCTCCGTTTCATCCTGCAAGAGAAGCCTGGTGCTCCAATTTGCCGACTCACCAGCCGGGGTCAGCGTGGCGCCGGCTTCTCTTGCAGGAACCCTGCTTGACCGGACGAGGTCCGTTCCACTGAGGGATCCCGCTGGCGTCACCGCACGCAGTGATACCATTCCCGTCATCTGTCCCTGCATGCCCCTCCCTGCCCAACGCCGATGCTTTCGCAATTCATTCATGCAGCGCGCTCGCTTGCCCGTGATTACGCTGCGCATGCTGCAACCCGCATCGTCAAACTCGATGAAGCGCGTGCTGTCGCCGGCGCAGGTGATCCTCGTCGTGCCATCACGATGTTGCAGTTGCTGCGGAAACAAACGCCACAAGACGCGGCCATCCTCGAAGAGTTGGCGAAGACATTAATAGTCAGTGGCGACACCCAAACTGCAGCGACAGTGCTGCTGGACGCCTTGCGCACAAGTCCGGACACACCAGCACTGCATCACCTGATGGGTTCACTCCTGCGACAAGGGGTGCGCGAAGCGTTGGTCGCTGACTATTGGTTGTTGGCATTTCAATTGGCTGCGCCGACAACACCGGATGCAGCCATTCCCTTACTGACTGATCGCGCTGGCAAAGCACCACTCAGCGCGCAGTCTTTGTTACAGCTCGGTCACTGTCTGGCCGCTTGCAACCAACTGCCAGCAGCCACGACGCAGTATCAACGTGCACTGGCGCTCGTGGGCATCACAACACGCGTGTTGGCTGCGCTCGCCGGTGTGTATCAACTGCAAGGAATGACGAGTGACGCGTCCCGCTACCGCGGCATGGCGCACTATCAAAACAGTGACTATGCCGACGCTGTTGCAGCGCTGGATGGAATCGCAATCGCCAGCGGCGACACCGCAGCAATCGAAGCGCTGGCGTGGTCGTTGATCAAAACGGACAACTATCAGCGTGCAGTCGATGTGTGCGCAGCGGCCTGCGCCAGCCAGCCGTCCGCTGCGGAGCTGTATCGGCCTTGGCTATGGGCGCTGCGCTATCTCGACAGAACCTCTGAGGCCATGGCGATTGCAGCGGACGCGGCTGCCAGACAACAGGACCCTCTGTTTCTGCTGCAGGAGCGTTTGCTGCTATTGCCGCCCGTTTTCCACAGCAGCGTGCAGCTGCAACAGAACTACCAGCGTTTCCTGCAAGGACTGACAGAGTTTGAAACGCTAACGGCAGCACTGGATGGCGAAGCGGCCAGAGAACTACTGGATTCGCTGTCACCCAATTTTGAACTGGCGTATCTCGGCGTTGACGTCAGCATTCCGCTGCAGCGCTTTGGCCGCGTGCTGCAGCGGCTGGCGGCGACTGCCTATCCGCAATGGTCCGCGTTGCGTCACCCAGATGCCGCCAACGCACAGCGGCGCTTGCGTATCGGCTACGTCTCAGCCCATTTCCACATCCACTCTGCCAGTCTGCTGGCCTATGGCTGGCTGACCTCGCATACGCGTGAGCAGTTTGAAGTGTTTGCCTATCACGTCGGTGACAAGCGTGATGTATTGACCGGCAGGCTGGCGCAGGAGTGCGAACATTTCGTTCACGTGGGTAATCGACTGGAAGCAGTCTGCACACAAATCACCAACGATCAGCTCGACATCCTCATCTACGTCGACATCGGCATGGAGATGCTGACGTCCATCATGGCGAGCCTGCGACTGGCGCCGCTGCAATGCGCAACCTGGGCACATCCTATCGCTACGGGACTGCCCTGCAT
>JAZKEH010000068.1:4632-8065 GCA_040387155.1 Pseudomonadota bacterium
ACGCTTGTTTTCTGTTTATGGAAGCTGACAGCCCTGAACTAACTGACGTGCTTCGTCAGCGACTGGAACGTGCATTCACGCGCGCTGGCTGCGATGCATCGAAGCATCTGCGCTGGTTGCCACGGATGGAGTACGACCACTACTTGCAGCTGGTGCAACTGGCCGATGTGTTTCTCGATCCACCTGGCAGCTGGTCCGCTGGCATCACGGCCATCGAAGCCATTGCCTGTGCATTGCCGCTTGTCACCTTGCCGGGCAATTTCCTGCGTAACCGCCAGGCTTACGGCTTGCTAGCCCGACTTGGCGCGACAGAAACAGTAGCCGCTGATGAAGAGCACTATGTTGCGCTCGCCGCAAGGCTCGGTAACGACAGCGAGTTCAGAGCCCGCGTTCGCAACGGGCTACAGAGAGAAAAAGAAAGCCTCTTCAACGACACTGACGGCCTGCAGGCATTGGAAGCTTTCTATCGTGATCGCTGCAGCCGTCCACCAGCCTGACATCAACTGCAAACAGCCGGCTACTGCGGCACCAACGTGGTTACCAATGCCCGCACCGCCGCCTGCACTTCCGGCAGACGAGCATACTCGCGTGGATAATCCAGTTTGAAGGTTGGCACAGTCAGCCCAATGCGCTGCACCCAGTTGAAGTGTTGCAACAGCAATTGTTTGTCTTCACTGTCGAGCAGAAACGAATTGTTGACCCACGCCATCAAGCGCTCGACACCATCCAGCGGCGCTGTCTTCACTGTCGCTACATCGTTCCACTCCAGCAAGAACGCGGCGCGCAATGGTTGTGGCGTGTCGCACCACGACAATCCTTCTGCTGCCAGCAAGCGTGATTTGCTGGTGTAACTGACGGGAGCGCCCATGCGCGGATGGGCGCCGGCAAGCGCAGCTACACTGTCCTCCCACAAGCGTACGGCAGGATTGTTCGGGACGACGATCAAGCCGGTGGCGTGTTCTTCGACGATCATGCCGTCGTCGGTCAGAAATTGTGCGCCCTGTTGGCAGAACCAGGCTGTCAACGTCGACTTGCCCATGCCGGAGGGACCGAGAAACGCAACTGCACCTGCACGCGTTGTGATAACACTGGCATGAAAGGTGGGTCGGCACTGTCGACTCAACATCAATGGATACACCTGATTGGTGTACAGATGATTGACGGTGGCTTCATCGACTGCAGGGAACGGGAAGCAGATGGCATTACTGCCATCGGCAGTCAATTCAAAATCCGCCAGCTGGGGGAACCGCAGCAGGTAACCCTCAGCAAGGCGGTAGAACAAGGTCCACACGGCGCCATCGGGCAGCACATAACTTTGATAGGCGGCTGTCGATATCGCTGGCTGCAAGCGCGCAGGCTGCAACGAGAATGTACTCATGCTCCGGCGTCCCGACTGAGTACGTGCTGGACAAAGTGCTCAAGCGCGTCGTCACTGCGGAACAGATCAGCATGGTCTTGCTTCATCAGCTGCATGATTGCAGCGGCAGTGCGCTGGCCATCGCAGTAAGAGAGCACCAACCGGCGCGCCTTGCCACGCTCGTTCAATACAGGCACACGTCCGGCTTCGTGCTGCGACAACGGCACTTCCAGCAGCGGGTTTTTCCATGTCGATTGCGCAAACTGCTTTCCCTGTGACGTCGTCACCTTCCATGCCAGCAAGTGTTCTGCGGGACGCATCATCACCGTGGCCGCTATCGGATCGTTGGCTTGCAATGCAAGTGGCGACTCAAACGCCAGCAACATCTGTGGGCGGCGCAGCTTGTCGGCAGCGAGTGGAGAATTGGTCATCCAGATGTCACCAGCCAGCCTGCACTCAAACCACCCTGCCAACGCGTCGAGCTTGCCAGCGCGGCTTGCCTGCAACGTCACTGACCATGAATAAAATTCTTCGGTAGGCGCTGTCAGATTCAAGGTCTGCAGCAAAGCTGGTGCGCCATTCAACACGTTTGCATCAAGATGAGTGGAGAGCTTGGTATTGGTCGCCAGTTCAGAAACCCACTGATAGTCGGGCGGCACCGCATGGTGCCAGTTGCCAACCGCAGTGGTAGCGCCCTCCATACTCGTCATTGCCAGCCACAGCCTGAGCTCTGCCGGTAGCACCATGCCGCCGGGCTTGAGAAAACGTGTGCGCGCATCCGCCAGCATCGCGAGGATGCCGTAATCGATGCCGAAATAGCCCACATGATCGCAAACGATCACATCGACTCTCTCCGGCAGGTCGAGTTCAAAGGAGGATCCCCGCAGACAACGCGCGCGTTCGGCGAAACCTGCCTGCGCAAACGTACGCCGCGCAATTTCAAGCACCGGCTTTTCGTCGATGGCATAGACACGGCTGGCGCCGGCGCGCAGCGCCATCAGCCCCAATACACCAGTGCCGCAGCCAAGATCGAGCACCACATCGCCTGGCTTGACACTGGCGGCAATGGCATCTGCGTACTGCTGCAGCTTTACCGTGTCTTCCAGATAACCACGATGTTCTTCCAGCAGGTATTCCATCCACAGCGCTCGTTTGATGATGCTGGCTGAATTCTAGCACTCGCACCGTCAGCGCTTCGATCCGGGAGACTTTCCCGTTTGACCGGTCCCATGCCGAAGGGCACCATGGCTGCATGAGCGCAATCGCAGGAATAGTCGACTTCTCCCGGCAGGCAGTAGAGCCGCAACAACTGCACGCCATGACTGCTGCGCTTGCCCATCGTGGTCCCGATGGAATCAATCACTTTCTCGATGGTTCGGTAGCGCTCGCCCAGTGCATGCTGCACACCACGCCTGAATCCCTCACCGAAGTACAACCGCTGATCAGCGTGCGTAGCGGCTGCGTGCTGGTGATGGATGGTCGCTTCGACAATTGGGAAGAGTTGCGACAGGAGCTGCAAGCCCCGCAAGCCAACGACGTTGATCTTGCCATGCTGGCCTATGAGCGCTGGGGGGCGGATTTTCCCGGCCGTCTCGATGGTGACTTTGCCCTTGCCCTGTGGGATCCGCAGCAGCAGACGCTGCATTGCTCACGCGACATTTTCGGCCGGCGTCCCTTCTACTATCACTGGGACGGCCAGCGCTTTGCGTTTGCCTCAGAACTGAAGCCTTTGCTGTCTCTGCCCTGGATTACAAAGCAACTCAACGAGGGCATGGTGGCCGAGTATCTGGGATATGAGTGGTATTCGCGCGTCGAAACCTTCTGGCAGGGAGTCTTGCGCATAGAACCGGCACATCGCCTCGCCGTTGATGCTGCTGGTCCCCACATTGCACAGCATTGGCAGCCGGACCTGTTCAGCCCGCTCCGCTATGCAACTGATGAGGAGTACATCGCGCATTACCGGAATCTGTATGAAGACTGTGTGCGCCGAATCAGTCGTTCGCATTTGCCCGTGGCTTACGAGGTCAGTGGTGGCCTCGATTCATCGGCCACCTATGCGATGGCCGTGCATTTGCA
>JAZKEH010000069.1:0-1805 GCA_040387155.1 Pseudomonadota bacterium
GATCCAGCTTCTGCTGGTTGTTCTGATGATGCGACAGCGGATGAAACGCATCCGATACGCCAATGAAGTTGTAAGGCTGGTTACTGACTTCGGCCGCCATCATGTAACTGGTCACGCGCGTCAGGTTGGCCACCCACGCCAGATGCACGACATCGAACATCAGCCGCATGTGTTCATCGAAGCGATCCGGAATGCCCGATGGCGTTGGCGGCAGGTCAAGTGCGTCATTCTTGTTCGCCTGCAGCTTCTGGATACGACGCTCGATCTCGCGCACGGAGTCGAGATAGCCGTCCAGCGCATTGCGGTCACGTGCACCCAGTGTCTTGCGCATGTCGGCCGCTTCACGCGTCACCATGTCGAGCAGGCTGGCATTTTCGCGCGACAGGATTTCGCGCTCGGCTGGCGTGTCGCCCTGGCCGAACAAGCGCTGAAAAAGTTTGCGCGGGTTGTGCTCCATCGGCAGCGGTGAAGAGGGCGTGCTGAAACTGATGGTCTTGCCAAAGGTGCAGCCATAGTTGCGATCGCACGAACCTTCTCCGCCTTCTTCTTCAGTAGCGACTTCCAGCGAGGGCAGTGGCGTGTCCTGCGAAATCTGCTGCGCCATCATCTGATCGATGGTGACACCACCCCACGGATCCTGGCTGATACGTGGATGCACGCAGCTGAGCCAGGTGCCCGGTGTGATTGCATGCACTGGTTCAGCAATGGCAGGGGCATTTTCGAGTTCGCTGATGACAGTGAGGTACTGCTGAAAAGGAGCGAGGGGCGCCAGGATGGGTGGCAAATCAAAATCGCTGCCGACCTTGGTGGGCGTCCACTTCGACATGACAGCGCCGTGCGGGAAATAGATAAAGCCAACGCGCGGCTTGGCGGCAGCGGCGGTTTGCGCCAGCGCCGTATGCGCCGGAATCATCGCATCCAGCAGCGGCAGCGCGATGCTCGCGCCAAGGCCACGCAATACGGTGCGACGGGGCAGATGTTTTTTGGTCAGAAACATGAAGTTCTCCTTGGACTCATTGCTGAGCCACAGTCTCACTTGCAGGTTGATCCAGCAGGAACGCCTGGCTCTGGACAATGCCGAGCACGATGGCGGACAAGCGATAATCGTCGCGCTCAGCCTTGTGCACGATGGCGCGCACGGCCGGCATGTCGTAGTACTCCAGATTGCGGCCGAGGGCGAAGGTCATCAGCTTGCGGGTAAAGGTGGTGGCAAAGCGCTCCGGTTCGCGCGCCAGCGCTTGCCAGAGGTCCTGCGGGCTTTGCACGGGCGTGCCGTCGGTCAACTTGCCGGACGTATCAATCGGCACGCCAGCGTCGGGGTCTTTCAACTGCCACTGGCCGACGGCGCTGTAGTTCTCCAACGAGAGGCCGAGCGGATCGATGATGTTGTGACAAGTCTTGCAGGTTGGATTGTCGCGATGCTGTTCGAGACGTTCACGCACGGTTTGCGGCACTCCTCCTTCCTGCGATTCCGGAAAGGCCTCGACGTTGGGCGGGGGCGATGGTGGCGGGGTGCCGATCAGCTTGTCGAGAATCCAGGCACCGCGAATCACCGGCGAGGTACGGTTGGCATAGGAGGTTGTCATCAACACAGCGCCCTTGCCGAGCAAACCAAAACGCTGCGGGTCCTGCAGTTCAACACGCTGGAATTGGCCGCCGCGTACTGCGTTCAAGCCGTAGTGCAATGACAGACGTTCGTTGAGATAGGTGTGATCGGCTGTCAGCAGCTCTGTCACCGGACGGTCGGCCTGGAACAAGCTGCCAATGAACAACTCCAGTTCCTTGCGAAAATCCGGAATCAGGTC
>JAZKEH010000070.1:0-1705 GCA_040387155.1 Pseudomonadota bacterium
CTCGCCACCGCCGGCAACATCGTCTTCAACGGCAACCTGCCGAAGCAGGAGTTCGTGGCGTATCGCGCTACTGACGGCAAACGCCTGTGGGAGTTCAACACGAAAACTGCGGTATTCCCCGGTGCGATCAGCTATGAACTCGACAACGAGCAATATGTCGCGCTCGCGGTTGGCGGGCCGGTAGTGGGCGGCTATTACGCGCCGAATGGTGCCCGTCTGCTGGTGTTCAAACTGGGCGGCAAGGTTGAGTTGCCTGATCTGCCGACCTTCAGCGAACGTCCCATTGCCCCGCCACCACAGTTCGCGGCGACCAGCGTGATTGAGCATGGCGAAGAAGTGTTCGAAGCGAAGTGCGCGCTGTGTCATGGCCGCAATGGCGCTGCCCGTTCGAGCTTCCCCGACCTGCGGCGCGCGCCGGCGTTGAACGATCAGGCGTTGTTCGATGCCATTGTGCTTGAGGGTGTGTTGTCGGTTAACGGCATGGCGTCGTTCCGTGGCCAGTTGGAAGACGGTGATACGACTGCATTGCGTGCCTACATCATTTCGCTCGCGGAGGCGGCACTCAAGCCGCAGTAATGCCTGGAACCGGGAGGGTCAGCACACGCCGGCCCTCCTGCTCCAACTTTCCTACTTCTGCATCAACACTACCAACTCGCGGTAGTTGCCCTGCATCTCCCAGGTGCCGGTATAGCCCACTGGCAACACCAACGACTGACCCGGCACAAACTCATGCACAGTGCCATTGGGTTCGGTCAGGATCAGCTTGCCACTCAACACATAGACGAACTCATCAACGTCGGTCGCGCGCGTGCGGTGATCGGTGGTGGCAGGCGTCGATTCAAAAATCGACACACTCAACTCCTTGCCTTCAAACAGCGAAGCCACCCGCATGTTCAGCTCGCCAGCGACCAGGATCTGCTGGTAGGCATCGGGCGGAATGGCGGTGAGATTGAGACCGGCGATCTTGTCGGGGTCCAGCCGGACCGGCGCTGGGCTGGCACTGTCAGCGGCTTGCGACAGCGTGGCGCTGCCGAGCAGTAATGCAGCAGCGCCGGTGTTGGCAATCAGGCTCTTTGTTGTCATGGCTCCATCCTCTCTAGTGGGGGCTATCTGTGGGGTAAGACCCCCACTATCCCCGCGCTCACAAGTGCTTGTAAAGCTTCACCAATAATCTTTAAGAACTTTTAAGACGCCTGCAAAGCCTGCCACCGGCTGTTCGACTAGGTTCGGCGCGGGGTGAAGGACCCCAGTTGATTGTTGGGCCAGGTGATTGTTGGGGTGGTCGGCGTTCCGTGCCGACAACCTGGAGCTTGTGGGGCCATTGCGCGGGTGAATGGGTAATGGCCCCAATTTTTTCCAGCCCACACAGCTTGTCCAGCCCCCTCGCCTGTTCACACCAGGTGCAGCCAATAACCATAATAAAGAGGTAGCTATGCATCAAATCACACGCCTTAGAACGTCCCTTCTCGCTACAGCCATCGCCAATGCTCTCCTGCTTGCCACCAGTCCACTGCTGGCCGCCGAAGACAATATCGAAGAAGTCATGGTCACCGGATCGCGCATCCGCACCACCAATGGCATGGAAATGCCGAACCCGGTCACCGTCGTCACGATGCAGGAAATCAGCCTGACTGCGCCCGGCGCGCTGTCGGACAGTCTGGCCGAGCTGCCGCAGTTCGGCGGCACTATCGGCAACGGATCCAGC
>JAZKEH010000071.1:0-3689 GCA_040387155.1 Pseudomonadota bacterium
CACCGCCGCCGAAATCATCGGCCAGCTGTGGATGGCCAACAAGATACTCGGCAATTTCTCAGTGCCGGCTGGCAGCAGTGGGCCCAATCGCATCACCAATGTTGTCATGATGGGCATGGGTGAACCGCTGCTGAACTTCGATAACGTGCTGACAGCGGTCGGTCTGATGATGGATGACAACTGCTACGGGTTATCCAAGCGTCGTGTAACGATTTCAACATCCGGGGTAGTCCCGGCCATTCGCCGGCTGCATGAATTCACCGATGCGTCGCTGGCCCTGTCGCTGCATGCCCCCAACGATGAACTGCGTGACCAGATCGTGCCGATCAACCGCAAATATCCCATCAAGGAATTGCTGGCCAGCGTGAATGATTATCTGGATTCGCTGCCAGACAATCGCGTGGCGACGATCGAGTACATTCTGATCGCCGGCGTCAACGATCATCGCCAGCACGCACGTGAACTGGCCGAGCTGCTTCGCAGCGTGCCGTGCAAAATCAACCTGATTCCGTTCATCGCAGCGCGCGTCATCTTGCTCAGCGTAATCAGGCCGCGTTGGCGGAGCAGGGAGCAAAACCGGTCAGACTGTTGTCAGAGGCTTCGGAGCCAACGACAGCGGGGACGGCCCGATGAAGATCGGCGCGATGCAATGCAGCACAACCAGGGCCACTGCCCATCGGGCCAGTATCGTCTGCATGGCCGTTTTGACGCTGTTTTTGCAAGGCTGCGTCACCGAAACCACTGGCGGCTTCAATGTCGAGAAATCGGATGCCGATGCCCTGCAAGACTATCTGCAACTGGCCACGGGCTACCTTGAACAGAACGATTTGACCAATTCAAAACGTCATCTGGCGAATGCTGCCGCAATCGATCCTGACAGCAGCCAGATGCATGCAGTGTGGGGTCTGGTGTATGCCCGTGAAGGCGAGTCTCGCCTGGCCGATGCCAGCTTTCAGCGCGCTCTGCGACAGGATCCAGCCAATTCCAAGGCACGCAACAACTATGCAGCCTTCCTGTTTTCCAACAGCCGTTTTGAAGACGCTTACAGCGAACTGCAGAGAGTAGTGGAAGACACTGGCTACGATGCACGCCCGCAGGCATTCGAGAATCTTGGTCTGGCGGCGCTCAGACTTAACCGGCCGCAAGATGCTGAAACCGCCTTTCTGCGCGCCTTGCAACTGAATCCCAACCAGTTGCGTTCCAGCCTCGAATTGACAGCTCTTTACCTGGCAAAACCGGATGTAGTGCAGGCGCGTAACCAGTATCGCAACTTCCTGACTCTCTCGCAGTTCTACAATATTCCGCAAACTCCACGCAGTTTGTGGACAGGCATACAGCTGGAAGCTGCCTTGGGCAACCGGGGAAATGTCGAGGCCTATGGCCAGCAGTTGGAAACCAACTTTGCATCGGCACCCGAGATCCAGCTCTACAAAAAACTTCTGGATACCCTCAAATGACAGACAGCAACAACCAGCAACCAGGCAAAGTGACAACGGGTTCTCCCGGCGCGCTGTTGCGCCAGGCACGTGAAGCCAGTGGCCAGACGCAGATCGCTGTCGGCGAAGTGCTGCATTTGACCGTGCATTACATCAAGTCGCTGGAAAACGATGATTACAACAAGCTGCCGGGACTGACCTTCGTCAAAGGCTATGTGCGTGCCTATGCGCGCCACCTGAAACTCGACGTTGACACCGTGCTGCGCTCCTATGATGAGTTTGTCAGCACGTTGCCGGAGCAGAAGACGCAAACGACATCGACCAATTACTCCTACTCGCGTAAACGCAATGACCAGGCCATTGGCTGGGCAATCGCAGCGACATTTGTGGTTGTGGCCGGTCTCGGCGCAGGCTGGTGGTTTGTCGGACGCGACGCCGTCAATGCTGCCAGCAGAAGCACACCTGCGGTTGCAGCCGCGCAAACTGCCAATCAGAGTGCCGCAGCAGCCAACAACGTTACCAGTCAGTCTGTAGCGCCAGCCAACACATTTGGATCAACCAGTCCCTACGTGCCGGCAACGCAGACGACAGCTGCCGTCGGCCTTGCCACCACTTCGACAACTGCTGTGGTCGACACGACTGCACTCGTACCTGCGGACGCCACGCAACCGGGCTTGGCCCGCACTGCACCGGCCACACTCGATGCAACGCTTGCTGCAACTCCCGGCATGACAGCCACGACGGAGATTGCGGGCGATGCAGTGAACGCAGCAACCGTCCCCGCCGATACAGCGACTACCGGTCTCGCACCTGATACGGCACTGGCGCAGCCAGTGGATGCAGCGTCCACGACCGCCACATTGCCGGTCGATGCGGCGCAGTCAGCCAACGACAACCTTACGGTGATGCCAGCGGCCAATGGCGGGCGCCAGTTGACGCTGATCAGCCAGGGCAGTGATGAACTGCTGTTGGTGGCTGCCGGCAACAGTTGGGTGGAAATTGATGATGGTCGCAATGTACGCATCTTTGCTGAAATGCTGCGCGCTGGTGATACGCTGGTATTGCAGGGCATGGCACCGTTCCAGGTATTGCTCGGTGATGGTCGCGGTGTGCAGGTGAGTTTCAACTCGACGGCCATCGACATCACCAACAGCATCCGCACCGACAGCACGGCCCGTCTGAACCTTGCCAATCCCAATACCGCCACCACGCCGATAGGGACACAGACAGGTACGCCGGCAGGAGCGCCGCAGTAATGCGCATGCAATCTCCCATCGTTCGCCGCAAGTCCCGCCAGATCATGGTGGGCAAGGTGCCTGTGGGCGGCGACGCACCGATAGCAGTACAGAGCATGACGAATACCGAAACCTGTGATGTGCAGGCCACACTTGAGCAGATACGCAAACTCGAAGCGGTAGGCGCCGACATCGTACGCGTCTCTGTGCCGACGATGGAGGCAGCTGAAGCTTTCCGGAAAATTCGCGCAGGCACCACGGTGCCGTTGGTAGCCGACATTCATTTCGACTATCGCATCGCACTCAAAGTGCTGGAATACGGCGTTGATTGTCTGCGCATCAATCCCGGCAACATTGGCCATGATGATCGCACCCGTGCGGTGGTTGAATCTGCGCGCGACAAGAATGTGCCGATTCGTATTGGCGTCAACGCCGGCTCACTTGGCAAGGAATTGATGCGCAAGTACGGCGAGCCCAATGCTGACGCGATGGTGGAATCGGCCATGCATCACATCGACATTCTCGACAGCTACGATTTCCAGAATTTCAAAGTCAGCCTGAAAGCCTCTGAAGTGTTCATGACAGTGGCGGCTTATCGCAAGCTCGCCACCCAGATTGATCAACCGCTGCATCTCGGGATTACCGAAGCGGGTGGTCTGCGTTCTGGCACGGTGAAGTCCTCAGTCGGTCTCGGCCTGCTGCTGATGGACGGTATTGGCGACACTATACGCATTTCGCTGGCTGCCGATCCGGTGGAAGAGATCAAGGTGGGGTTCGACATCCTGAAGAGCCTCGGCCTGCGTCACAAAGGCGTGAACCTGATTGCATGCCCAAGCTGCTCGCGTCAGAACTTTGATGTCATTGCCACAGTTAACGCGCTCGAAGCACGCCTTGAAGACATCACGACGCCGATTGATCTGTCTGTTGTTGGTTGCATCGTCAACGGTCCCGGCGAAGCCTATGTTGCGGACGTCGGTCTCACCGGTGCAACGCCCTTCAACATGGCCTACGAAAACGG
>JAZKEH010000072.1:0-5415 GCA_040387155.1 Pseudomonadota bacterium
TGCCGAGATCGCGATTGAGTCGGCGCTCACCGGTCACCTGGTGTTCTCCACCTTGCATACCAACGATGCTGCAGGCGCTGTCACGCGTATGCAGGACATGGGCGTTGAAAGTTATCTAATCAGTTCCAGTTTGCTCGCGATACAAGCGCAGCGACTCGTGCGCCGCGTTTGTACGGCATGCAGCACGCAAGCAGCGATGACGAAAGACGAGGCCTCCGTACTCGAAGTGAACGCACAGGATTTCCCACTGCTGAATCGGGGCACGGGCTGTGAACGCTGCGGTGGTACCGGCTATCGCGGCCGTATCGGCTTGTACGAGCTGATGATGGTCAGCGATGAGATCCGTCATCTGATCACCAGCGGCGCCGATGCCAACGTCATCCGTAAACAAGCGCAAGTCGAGGGCATGGTGACCTTGCGCGAAGACGCGCTCAGCAAATTGCGACTGGGCCTGACGACACCGGAAGAAGTGGTGCGGGTGACGCGGGCGATATGAGCATCAACAACTACCAGTATCAGGCCTGTGATGCCGGCGGCAATCTGAGCAGCGGTTTGCTCAGTGCCGAATCGGAGCGCGAAGCTGTCGCGCAGTTGCAGGCGCGCAAGCTGGTACCAGTACGGTTGAAGCTCGCAGGCAAACAAACGCAAGTCAGCGGTACGACACGCATCAAGAACGCCGACCTGGTCGATTTCACGAATGGCCTGTGCACATTGGTAGACGCGCGAGTGCCTATCGACAAAGCGTTGACCTTGCTCGAAGGCATCACCGAAAAAGACCACATGAAACGCATGGTGGCCGCTATTCGCCGCGATGTGAAAGAAGGCAAAAGCCTGGCTGATGCGATGGAACTGCGGCCCGAGGTGTTCTCACGGTTGTATGTGAACATGGTGCGTGCTGGTGAAACCGGCGGCATTCTTGATCAGCTGCTGCCCGATCTGGCGGGCTTTCTGGAAACGGCGGAAGAAACGCGCAAGCAAGTTATCGCCGCGATGATCTATCCGATGGTGTTGTTGTTCACGGGTGTTGTGTCGGTCACGCTGTTGTTGGTGTTCGTTGTGCCGCAATTCACGGCTATGTTTGAAGATGTTGGCGCCGACATTCCACCACAGGCCCAGTTTCTGATGAATCTCAGCTCGGGCATCAAGAGTTATGGCTGGTTGCTGGTGCCACTGATCGCGGGCATCTGGTATGGCTTGCGTTGGATCAACCAGGATGCCGAACGCAAACGTGCAAAAGACGCATGGCTGCTGACGCTGCCAATTGCCGGTTCAGTCATTCTGTATCGCGATGTCGCGATTTTCACGCGCACCCTCGGTGCTCTATTGGGTGCCGGTATTCCGCTGATTCGCGGTTTGCGCGTCGCGCGCGAAGTCATTACCAACAGCGAATTGATTCACCATCTGGTGCAGGTGGAAGAAGATGTGCGCGGTGGCGTTGGCCTGGGTGTTGCCCTGTCCAAGACCAAAGTATTTCCGGTGCTGGTGCACCAGCTGGTAACGGTGGGTGAAGAAACCGGCCGCACTGGCCTGATTCTGAAAAAGCTGGCCGTGACCTTTGATACCTATGTGCGTGACGGAATGAACCGCCTTGTCTCTGCCCTGCAGCCGGTGTTGATCCTGCTGATGGGCGTCGCTGTGGGCGGCATCATCATTACCATGTTGTCAGCGGTGTTCAGTATGAACACGCTTGAATTCTAATGGAGCAAGACTGTGACTGACTTTGTCCGGCATTCCCTGTCCCCTTTCTTCCCGCGCGCTTCGCGGGTGTTGCTGCTATCAGCATTGTCGGTGCTTGTGTCCTCCTGCGCCGTATTGGATGCGCCCGAACAAGCGGCTCCGCCGGTTGTCACGCCGCCGCCGGCCGCTGCTGCCGTGCCTGCTGCGCCGGAACCCACAGTAGCCGAACCGATCGCAGAACGCGGCGATAACGGCATCAGCCGTCCGGGCCGCGTCATCCAGCTGGGCCAGTTTGTGGAAGAAGTGCCACAAGGCACACCTCCGGCCAATGATGTCGTCCAGTTGAACTACGAGCAGCAAGACTTGCGTGTTGTTATTGAAGAGCTTGGCGATGCACTCGGCATCAACACAATTATCGATCCGACCATCGACTACAAAGTCAGCCTGCGTACCTCTGCCAACAACCCATTGCGTTACCAGGACATCTGGCCACTGCTACGTATGCTCGCGCGCAATGCCGGTGTTGCCATCGACCAGGCCGGCAATGTCTGGCAGTTCCGTCGCAGTACCTCCAACGTGCCGACCGAGATTCTGCTGCCGGGCTCGCTGGGTGATGCCGTTTCTTCTGACGTGCTTCAGGTCACTCCCCTCACCTACATTTCTGTTGAAGCACTGGAACCCATACTGGCGCCAATGCTGCAGCCGACCGGCACGGTCATCCGCATGGGCGCTGCCAATTTGATCGGCATTACGGGTTCACCAGAACAGCTTGCGCGTGTGAATGCATTGTTGGCCGTCATCGACGATGACCCGTTCATGAACCAGGGTATTCAGCTGTACCAGCTGCTGAACTCGCCTGCTGCGGAAGTGGCGGAAGAACTGACCAATGTATTGAAGCTTATCGAAGGTGAGCAGAGTTCTTATCAAGTGCTGGGCCTCGACCGCATTAACTCAGTGCTTGTCATTGCGCCGGCTAATCGTGGCTTCGACGAAGTGAATCGTTGGGTTGATATTCTGGATGCGGAAAGCCAGGAACAGGTCGAGCAGTTGTTTGTCTACAAGGTGAAGAATCTTGATGCGCCGGCGTTGGGTGAAACCCTGTCGAACGTCTACGATCCGGATGACGAAGAAGATGAAGCACGTGCCGCTCGCGCTGCCGCCGATGGCACGCTGCAGCAAAGCGTTATTCAGCGTGCTGATGGAACTTCAGTAGTCGTGGCGGGTCCACCCGGCGCCGACTTGGTGGCCGCGCAACTGCAGGATGGCGCAGCCTCTGCTGATATTTCCGTCAACATTGTGTCTGATGAAAACACCAACAGCCTGTTAGTGCGAGCGACGCCTCGTGAATACCGCCAGCTGCTGACAACAATCAATTCGCTGGATTCGGTGCCGCTGCAGGTCGTGGTCAACGCTGCCATCGGCCAGGTGACGTTGAGTGACGGCAACCAGTTCGGCATCGACTGGACCCGCGTGTCGTCCAATCTCGCCAGCGGTCCGGCACGACTGACTGGTCGTTTCTTGCCCGGGGCCGTGATTGATAATGCCAATCCCGCAGGACAGGGCCGTGGTCTGGTACTGACAAAAACTTTCATGGATGGCGCCACGGTCATCGACGCCACGCTGAAGGCCATTCAGCAAGATAACGAAGTCCATCTGTTGTCACGCCCCACAGTAATAGCGACGAACAACCATGAAAGTGAACTCGTTGTCGGTCAGGCAGTGCCTATCAACAATGGATCGACTTCGACAGGCACTGGCATTGTCACCGCCAACATCACCTATCGCGACGTCGGAGTTGTATTGAAGATTACGCCGCGCATCAATGAAGACGGCTATATCTATCTTGAAATCGAGCAAAGCCTCTCGTCAGTGGAAGAAGGTAACACCGAGGGTGTGGCCGACAACCCGACTTTCGTGAATCAGGAAATAACTACCACCGTTGTTGTCGCTGACCAGGAAACAATTACGCTTGGCGGTCTGATCCAGGAAGAGAACTCCGACACACAGAATGGCGTGCCCTTGCTGCAGGACATCCCTGTGTTGGGTCGTGCTTTTTCCTACAGCGAACTGAGAAATACCCGGCGGGAGCTGTTCGTGATCCTGCGCCCGCAGATTGTCTATGGCGACGAGCGTAATGCTGTTTTGATGCAGGAAATGCGCGCGCGTTTTGCGGAAGTCACCAAACTGCTGGAAGAAGCCGGCCTGTAAGGCTGGCATTACTCTTAAACGAGGATTGAACAATGAAGAAAGCATCCGGTTTTACATTGATCGAACTGCTGGTAGTACTGGCCATTCTGGGCATGCTGGCCGCCTTGGTAGGCCCTGCAATTTTCAGTAATCTGGGCAAGGGCCAGAAAGCCACTGCTGCATCGCAGATCAGTAACATTGAATCGGCACTCGACTCCTACCGGCTTGATGTGGGCCGCTATCCCGAAACACTCGAAGGCCTCAGCGAGAATGACACCGGCCGCGACGCCTGGGCCGGCCCCTATCTGCGCGGCGATTTGCCGAAAGATCCTTGGGGCAACGACTACTTCTATCAACCGGGCGACAAGGATTTCGTGTTGCAGTCCTACGGCAAGGACGGCACGCCAGATGGTGAGGGTGATGACGCCGACATTGGTCGCTAAGCGCCAGCGCGGTTTCACACTGCTGGAATTGATGGTGGTGCTCGCCATCATGCTGCTTGCCGCTGGTCTGATCGTGCCGAACCTTGGCAACACCAGCACCAGTACATTCAATGCTGAGGTGCGCCAGGCGGTCGCCATTCTCAAATATGCCCGCCGCGTCGCGATCGTAGACTCGATGCCCCAGACTGCCCACTTCTATTCACTAGATCCGCGCGACCAGGATTTTGCCACCGTGCGCGAAGAGCTGCTGGCTGAGCGCAAACCGACCGACTGGATCAGCGACAAACTGACGCTGGAATACCAAAGCGATCTCAACCAACGCAGCGAAGACATGGAAGAAGTCGAAATCGAATTCTTTCCGCAGGGTGGTAGCACCGGCGGTGTGCTCAGCTTTGCCCGCGAAGAGATGGCAGCCAAGGTGCGGGTCGATCCGATCACTGGCCGTATCTCGGCGGCCTACAACGGCGAAGAGCTGGACGAGGAAGAGCTCGATGCAGCGTTCTAGCGGATTCACGTTGCTGGAAGTCATGGTAGCGCTGACGTTGACCGGTCTCGCGCTCGGCGGGCTGTTCGGCATCATCGGCGGCAACAAGCGGCTTGCCTGGCGCGCGGAGACTGCGCTGCTGCATTCGATGCAGGTACGCAGCCTGATCAACTTTGCCCAGCTCAACGATGAGCAGGGCGAGGTGTTCATCAATTTTGAAAACAACGAACTTGATCTGACAACAGGCGAAGAATTTGAAGTACCGGATCGCAAGACAATGGCGACAGCGCCGGATCTGCGCGGTTATCACATTACTGATGAGAACGGTGAAACCGTGGCCAGCGGTAGCTATTGGATCATCCAGCAAGTAGCCACCCAAGGTGCAGACACTCCGCCTTCACTGCAGCCGATATCTCCCTTTCAAGGCGATGCGCCTCCCGGCCCTCGCGTTGAGCGGGGTACCGGCGTGCCGCCAGGCGGCCAACAGGGTTTTCCACAATGAAACGCGAGCAGGGCTTTACGCTGCTTGAACTGGTAATTGCGATGACGCTGACCGCCATGCTGCTGGCGATGTTGAGTGCGGGTCTCTACAGCGTCGTCAGCGATTGGCGCCGCGAGACCTCG
>JAZKEH010000073.1:0-2519 GCA_040387155.1 Pseudomonadota bacterium
GTCCAGGTTGCGGTTGGCGCCGATCATTTTATCGACACCGCTGTGGTGCATGCCGGCGGCAAACCCGGCCTTCGCCAATTTTCTCAACATGGGAATTCCTTTTTTGATAAAGCTGCGCGTAGGGCGCACTATTTTTTCGGACTCTTTTTCGGGCTCTTGTTCGGACCGGGATTCAAATCGGTATTGCGGGACGGAAACCACTGCCAGACCAGACGCTTGATGCTGTGGCGTAACTGCATGAACTGGCTGTACAGCGAGCCCCGTGTGTGCGGCGGAAACATGTCGAAGCGCACCAGCTCGCGTTCTTCACGGGTCCACAGGTATTTGTAGGTTTCTTCGCCGTGCAGGAAGTCAAACTCCTCGGCGCCTTCCTCGATGGCACTCTTGATGGTCATTCCCATCATGACGAGACCAACGCTGTAGTCGCTGAAGTTGACGTCGAAGCCGGCCTGGTAGAAGTAGTAGACGTTGTTATGGAAGAAGCCGTAAACCGCTGCCACCGGCACGTCGTCGAGCCACATCACGTGCAGGCGCAACCAGTCGTTGGCCAAGGCTGTCTTCGTCAGCTCTTCATGGAATGCCAGCAGTGCATCGGTATGCAGCGCGTCGGAGCCGCCGCGCTGGCTCCAGCGTTTCAGGTGCAGCGACACCAGCGTATCCAGAGCCTTGGCGCGCTGTTGTTCAGTGCCTACTTTTTCGATGCGAACATTGAACGTGGCCGACAGTTTCTTCAGGCGGCGACGCAGGTTGGTACGATGGTTGGAGCCCAGCGTACCGAGGTAATCGGCCCAGCTCTTGCCGCGCAATGAAATGAACGGACAGAAATTTACGGTGGTGCGGTGGGTATGCCAACCGAGCAAACGCAGCTGGATGGCGAAGTTGATCATGCGGCTCGACAAACGCTCGACTTGCGCCAGTTCCAGCACCGAGTCCCGTTCGGTGATGCAGCCGGCGAGGGCGCGCAAGGCCGCATCTTCATAGCCGTCGCGCACCGGAAAATTCAGGTAGTCAGAGCCAACACTGCCGCTGCCGAGAAATTCGAGAACGCTGAACGGCAGCAGGCGCATAAAGCGGCTGGGCCGCGATACCAGGGGTGCAATGGCAATCAGGCGACCGTCATGGCGGACCGTCATGATGCACAGCGTGCGGTCATCGGCCTGGTGTTGCCACCACGTGTACAGCCACTCCCACGTCAGGAAGAAACTGCGGCTGCTGCAACCCTTGACCAGGTCGTTCCACTCGGCCTGCAGATTGCGAAAGCCTTCGTTGGTGGTAATCGTCTCGGTGACGAGCACCGGATGCTGGTCGGGCAGCGTCACCGCGTACGGTCGCGCCGGCGGCAGCTCTGTCGGAAGACCATCAAAATGCTGATCAGCGCCCATGACTGTCCTGCTGGTTACCGTGCTAGCCATTGATGTAATTGACCCACCATTCCCCTTCCAGGCGCGACAGGAAAGCCTGTCCGGCATTGATGGTCTGGAGAATGTCGGGACGCTTGGAGTGCATCAGCAGCCACGAGTTGCCGTCGTTGTGAAAGGCACAGTGCTGCCGGGTCAGGGCGGTAAACATTACCGGATCCAGCTGACCGGAAAGTGCGCACACGCCGTTGTCACGCGCGTGTCGGAAAAGATGTTGCAGGACGACTTGCTGGCTGCGCTCATCCCTGGCCACCAGTTGCACGACGGCGCCGGACGCATCCGGGCCACCGCTGTAGTAGATGTACCAACCGATGACGCCTTCGGCATCCGTGCGCAGCAGGACTTTATGCAAACGTTGATCGCTGCGGTGTTCGAGTGCCTGCAACAACCATTGCAGCGAGTCTTCATCGGGCAAGGGCCGCAGAGCACGGTCGCGCGAGAATTCCTGCAGGCAACGATAGAGCGTGGCGGCATCGAGGGTTTCGGCGCGAATGTCGGCGGGCGGCGCCATGAATTGTTGTGGCAGCAGCCGGGGCAGCAGTTTGTCAGTCAGCCAGCACACAGGGCGCGCCAGTGCCAACACCAGCGACGACATGCCGCGGTTGCGCAGGAATGACAACAGGTAGCGACCGGCGGCCAACGGCCGTGTCCAGTGCAGGCTGTACAGCAGCGATACAGAACCGGTGAAACTTTCCCAGATGCGGCGTGAGATGTTGTTGCCTTCGGCCAGTGTCAGATCCTGCGGTCCTGCCAGCACAGCGCGCGCCAGTTGCAGGCCGGCCATGGTCGAGCGCTTGCCCGGTGCAACCATGAAATTGTGGGTAATCGCAGCAGTGATCACGCGATTGCGGAACAGCAGCTTGCGCGGCATTACGCCAATGCAGCCGATGATCTCGCCGTCGCCGGTTTCATAGACCAGCGAAGGCAGGTCGTCTTCCCGCCACGGATGCTGCAGGAAGATGCGCAGAAAATGCTGCTGGGTTGAACCGGCAGGGGCGCCAGGTTTGCGGCCCACGACGTAGTCATGCAGTGCCGCGATCTGTGCAATGTCGGTAATCTGCAACGGACGCACGCGGCCTGCCATCTGGGGATGCAGCTGTT
>JAZKEH010000074.1:0-1878 GCA_040387155.1 Pseudomonadota bacterium
GCCGACATCACTGGTTTGGGCATTACTACAGGTTTTGCTTCCGCAACCGGTACTTGTGCCATCGGTTTGGCTACAACCGGAGGGCGTTCTGTGCTGGTTGGCGAGGCCAATGCCGGCGCAACTGGCCGTGCGGGGGTTGGCTGCACGGCGGAAACTGCTTGAGTTACAGGTGTTTCGTTGAACTCACTGCTCAGCTTTTTTTTTTGCCCGGCGCTGGCCAGGTCTGAGGAAGGTTTCTGCTGCGCTGCTTTCGCCATTGTTTGCGGCGTAAAGGCCAGCATACGCAACAAGGTCATCTCGAGTCCGCTGCGGGCATCCAATGCCAGTAGCAGGTCTTCCCGGCCCTTCAACGCGATCTGGTAATACAACTGCAGCGTTTCGCCACTCAGCGCGCCGGCATGTGCCAAGACCTGTTCGCGATCACCCAGACTGTTGTCGATGGCATCGGGCACCACTTGGGCAATCGCCACGCGATGCAACCATGACAACAGTTCCTGCAACACCACGGCGAAGTCAGGCGAACTGTCCGCCACCTTGCGCACCACGCCCAACGCGGCAGCGGCATCCTGTGCAATCAGGGCATCCATCAAGTGCTGGATCACCGCGCTATCGATATTGCCAAGAAAATCGCTGACGCCAGCAGCCGTGAGCTTGCCATTACAGAAACCGATGGCCTGATCGAGCAAGGTCAGACAGTCGCGCACACTACCTTGCGCGGCACGACCCAACTGCCACAAGGCGGGCTCATCGAACGCGATGTTCTCCTGGCCGAGAATGTACTTCAGATGATCGACCAGCTTTTCCGGGCTCAGATTCTTCAGACTGAACTGCAGGCAGCGGGACAACACAGTAACCGGCAATTTCTGCGGATCCGTCGTAGCCAGCAGGAATTTGACGTGCGGCGGCGGCTCTTCCAGTGTCTTCAACAGCGCATTGAAGCTGTGGTTGGACAGCATGTGCACTTCGTCGATGAGGTACACCTTGTAGCGGCCACGGCTTGGCGCGTACTGGACGTTCTCCAGCAGCTCGCGGGTGTCTTCCACCTTGGTACGGGACGCCGCGTCCACTTCGATCAAGTCGAGGAAACGACCCTCATTGATTTCACGACAAGCACTGCATTCGCCACACGGGTTGGACGTGATGCCGGTTTCGCAGTTCAGGCAGCGAGCGAGGATGCGGGCAATGGTAGTTTTGCCGACCCCACGGGTACCGGTAAACAGGTAGGCATGATGCAGGCGTTGGTTATCGAGGGCGTTGATCAGCGTTTGCAACACGTGCCCCTGCCCCACCATCTCGCGGAAAGTGCGCGGACGCCATTTGCGGGCCAGGACCTGATAACTCATCGGGAATACTTCAGTGTCGTTTGCTTGGCTTGGGGTGCTGTCGGGATGGTGTCGGACAGCAAGTCTGGGTGGTATCTCTTGCCAGCCACACCCCGGCACATGCATCAATTGCTACCGCTGCTCCCTTCCGGGCCTGACGGGGTTCACAACCTGTCATTGCGGGGGGACCGACAAGAGACACCATAAACCGAAGGCTGGGCATTATCCGTACATAGGGGGGTCGAGTAAACCCGCAATTTACCTACTGTTTCCGGACCGGGGTGACGGTATAGCCCTTCTGCTGCAACAGGCTGACCACGCTCTGTTTTCCCAGCAAATGGCCCGCGCCAACCACGACAAAATAGTCGCCACTGCCGGTCTTGATGAACTGGTCAATCTTGCTGGCCATGCCGGCATTGCGGTCGTCGAACATGCGACGCATCAAGGTTTCCACAGCCAGGCGGTCCTGGGCCGACAGTTCATCGGCATCCGGCATTGCCAGCATCAGGTTTGCCAGATTCTCATGGTCACCACAGCGCCAGGCACTGACCATCGT
>JAZKEH010000074.1:1888-4138 GCA_040387155.1 Pseudomonadota bacterium
TTCTCAAAATCCTGCAACGAATACTGCAGGAACACGGACTGGTCGAGCGTCTCCATCAGACTCAGCTGGCTCTCGAGCGTTTCCAGTTCCGCCACCACCGCCGTCGGCGGCTTCTGCGCCATCAGATAACTTTCAACACCGTTTGCCGGGTTGTAGCCGAGTGCCTGCACCTGAAAGGTGGTCAGTAGTAGCGTCACCATCCAGGGCTTCATCTGGTTGACCATCACTACCGGCATGCCTAGCTTGCCCATTACTTCGGTCAGGGACGCCATCGTCTTTGCGTCCAGTAATTTATCGAGGGTTTGGCCGGGCGGCAGCGCGGCGCGCTGCATCATCATCGCGGCTGCACTGGGTGTTGCCATGCTGGTGGGATCCACTTCAAACACCAGCGTGTCAGCCGCGCGAAAAGCCTTATCGACAACGGGCGGCAGTGGATAGAAATCAGGTTTGCCGACGTGGATGGAACCGAGCAGATGAACAGTGACATTACGCTTGTCCAGTTCGGCTCCCTGCACTTGCCACAACATTGTGCTGGCGGGGTCCGCGCAGGTCGCCGCAGGCAAGGACTGGGCACTCAACCAGGAACTGGCCAGTGACAACAACAAGGAACACCAATGACGCCAGAATCGCATGCAGGCCTACTCCTGTATTTCCTGTGAACGCAGCACCGGATATGGCGTTGGCTGCAGGAAATGCAAGCTTACACAGCGACGCGACGCATTGGCCAGTTGGCATCCGCCTGATGTGCTCGCAAGTCCGCATGTTTTACTTCACGCAATCCCTGCGGCGTCAGTTCGAGAATACGATCCGCCTGCAGGATTGTTTCCGGCCGATGCGCCACCAACAACCGCGCGATACGCATCTGCTTGATGGCTTTGTTGACGGCCTTCTCGGTCGCCACATCGAGATGACTGGTCGCCTCGTCCAGCACCAACAACCGTGGACGCTTGTACAGCGCGCGTGCCAGCAGGATGCGTTGAACCTGACCACCTGACAGCGCCGCCCCCATACTGCCAACCAGTGTGTTGTATTGCATGGGCATTACGCGGATGTCGGTGGCTATCGCCGCCAGGCTTGCTGCCATTTCGACACGCTCGCGATCCGGCGCCGGATCAAAGAACGTGATGTTGTCAAAGATGGTGCCCGACAACAGCACATCATCCTGCATGACACCCGCGATGCGCTCACGGTAGGCATGCAGTCCCATCGTCTTGATCGGTACGCCGTGCATGCTGACCACCCCTTCCGCCGGCTGCAGCAGACTCATGACAATTTTCAGCAAGGTAGATTTGCCGCACCCCGTCGGTCCGATGATGGCAACGACTTCATCATTGCCCACCTCAAGTTCGACATGGCGGAACAACCACGGCGCCTGTTCGTCATAACGGAACCCCAGTGTCTCCGTCCGCAATCCGCCAACCAGACACACGTCCATCGGCGGTGCGCCCATTCCCTGTACATGCTGTTCCGGCTCCTGCAGCGCAATGTCGCCGAGCCGGCCCAGATGCAACTCAAGCAAGCGAAACTCGAACAACTTGTCGACCAGCGCGAACACGCGACCATAGAACTGATCCTTGAAACTCAAATAGGCCATGATCATGCCTATCGAAATTTCATTGTTAAGCACGGCAAAGCCGCCCAGCAGCATCAGCACGATATTTTCCAGACCCAGCAGCAAGCCGTTCACGAAGCGCACCTGGATACCAAGCTGCTGCACGCGTACACCGGCATTGATGACTGCTGCATAATTGTTTTGCCAACCCGAGAGACGATCGGCTTCCTTGCCAAAGATGCGAATGCCCTGGATAGCCCGCAGGTTTTCCAGGAAATTGCTGTTCTCAGTTGCGCTGCAATGAATGAGCTCCTCGTTGCGAGTCCTGAACTGCCGGTGCAACAGACAACGCATCACCACATAGAGCACAACGGCTATCAGTGCTACCGCCGTCAACAATGGGCTGTAGACAAACATCAGCGCCAGCGTACCGAGCACCATCAGCGCATCGATCAGCACCTCGACGATGCCGGAACACAGAAAATCCTTCACCTGCGCCAGCGAGCCGAAGCGGGAAATGATGTCGCCTGGGTGCCGACGCGCAAACCATGCGAGCGGCAAGCGCAAGAGATGGCGACACACATTGGTCGCAAACTGGAAACCCAGACTGTTACCAAGATAGAGCACCACCTGTGATCGCAGGAGTTCAGTTACACAACGCACGAACGTCACCATGAAGAAGCCGGTAGCCATGATTT
>JAZKEH010000074.1:4148-13708 GCA_040387155.1 Pseudomonadota bacterium
CAGCGCCAGCGCAAACAACTGTAGCAACAACGACAGCAGCAGTAGCTGGCCCAGACTGCCAGCCAGTCCTTCAGTGCGTTGCCACAAGTCTCGCAGCCGCAATTGACGGGTTTCCTCGCGCTGGACAAAGCCATCTGTCGGCAACAATTCCAGCGCAACGCCGGTGAAATGAGGATCGAGTTGTTGCAAGTCCAGCTCCACTTCTCCCTTGGCGGGATCATGTAGCTGCACCTTGTTACGCTTGACCGCTTTCAGGACCACGAAGTGCTTCATGTCCCAATGCAGAATCGCCGGCAAGCGCAACGCAGCGAGCTCTTCCAGTTCCAGTCGTAGCGGGCGTGCCGCCAGCTGCAGGCGGTCAGCGAGTTGCATCAGCGACTTCAATGTGGTGCCCTGCGCAGAGGCGCCGTGCTTCAACCGCAAGGTGTTGAGATCCACCTTGTGGCCATGAAAATTGAGCACCATCGCCAGGCAGGCGAGACCACATTCGCTGTGCTCGCCTTGCAGGATGACCGGCAGCCGCTGCCGCCCGTTGAATTCGAGTTTCATTGCACACTTCCTTGTGATTGTTGGAGTTCAATGTCCCTTCAAGCTGTACAGCGGCTCCAGCAGCCACTCGAGCAGGCTGCGCTTATCGACACTGACGTCTGCTGTCAGCCGCATACCGGGGCGCAATAGTTGTTCAGTGCCATAGGCCGTCACTGTCTGTTTGGCGAGATTGGCGGTGATACGAAAATGCGGCTGACTGCCTTCACCCGCGGGCGACAAGGCGGCGTCGGTGCTGCCACTGATACTGCTGATCGTCGCCTGTTGCGTGCCAAATTTTTGATAGGGAAAAGCATCGAATCGCAACGTTACCGACTGACCGGGTTGCACAAAGCCGATAGCCTGGGATGGCACCGCAAGCTCTACCTGCAAGACCGAACCGGTCGGTACGATAGCCATCACCGGTTGCTGCTGCCTGGCTGCCATACCCGCTTCCAAATGGAGGTTCGTGACGCGGCCTGCGAGCGGTGCCGTCACGACGGTGCGCTGCCCTGCCACCTCGCGCAATTGCTGTTGTTCAAGTTGCAGCAGTTCTCCCTCAAGTCGCTGTAATTGCTGCTCACTGCGCAGCATTGCGGTGGCATGATCCTGCCGCAACTGCGCCTCGGCAGCCTGGGCCTGATTCAGGTCCATCCTCGCCTGGCCTGCCGATTGTTGTTGAAGCAACAATTGCACCTGCAGGGCTTCCTGATCGGCTATCGCCAGTAATCCCTGCTGTTGCAAGTGCCGGCCGCGTTCACTTTGACGCGCACGGATTTCCAACAGCTCCTGTTGTTCGCCCTGCACCTGCTGCCACTGGGCCACAGCAGCTTTGGCCAACTGCATACCTTCGGCAAAGCGTTGCTCAACAAGTCGCAGATTGCGGTTTTCGAGGCCTATTTGCCGCACAAGCGCAGCTTGTTGCTGCTGCAATGACTGCAGCAGCCCTGTACTGAGCGGGAGCGCCGAATGCAGCGTATGGTCCAGCTCGACCACAAACAGCGGCGTGCCGGCAATCACCGGTTGATCAAGTTTTACCAGCACTTCTGCGACGATACCGGTTGCCGGTGACGGCACTTCCAGCAGACCGCCTTCCGGCATCAGCTGTCCGGCGACAGTCACCTTGCGCTGGTAACTGTTGAAAGCCAGCCACAGCAGCGCGACCAGGGTCATTGCTGCCAGCAGTGCAGTGATTATCCTGGTCGGCAGCGGCTGGCTGACAATCAGATCACCCCACAGGCGTTCGCCCTGCTGGGCGATGGCGGCCTCACGAAACAAACTGCCAGACGTGGATTCGGACATGTGCGCTCCCTGCATAAACATCCTGTCCCGAACATAGTGCACACTGCCGTTTTGTGCCAAAAAAGTTTTTGGCTCCCACGACCCCATGCTATAGTCGCCCGCAACAAATAAAGGGGATATGACAATGCAAAAACTTCTTTGTGCCGCTTTTTCTGCTGCTGTAATCACTCTCTCGGTTTCTGCTCCTGCTGTTTTTGCCCATCACTCGTTTGCCGTCTTTGATTTCCAGACACAGCTTCCATTTGAAGGCACTGTCGAATCGGTGAAATTCCGCAACCCGCACATCGCCGTTACGCTGAAAGTAAAAGCAGCCGATGGCACTGAAAAGCTGGTTGAGTTCATCGAAGGCGCGCCGGCCAACATGCTGGTACGTCAGGGTCTGCGCCCCGAACAGATGGCGGTGGGTTCGCACATCAGCGCCCTCGGCTCACCCCTGATCGAAGATCCCACCAAGTTCTTCCTGCGTCTCATCAAGCTTGATGACGGCACTGAATTCCGCAACTGATCCAACAACAATTCCAACAACAATTCCAACGACAATAAATTCTGGCGCATCCCGCCAATGGTTTTATCCCAACTTTCTATTTTCAAAGAAGCAGGTAGCAATCCATGAGCTCAACCAAACAACCCTGGGGCAATACTGTCGATGTTGATTTCAGCGACGACATTGCATTCGTCTATTTCAACCGTCCCGACAAGAAGAACTGCATGAGCCCCACGCTCAACCGCGAGATGCATGCCACACTGCATGCACTGGAGCTGGATGACCGTTGCAAAGTCGTTGTACTGACAGGTCGCGGCGCTGCCTGGTCTGCGGGCATGGACCTGAAAGAATATTTCCGCGAGACCGATAACGAAGGCGATGCCTTCAAGATGCGTATTCGTGAAGAAGCAGCCGCCTGGCAGCAGATCAAATTGCGCTACCACGCCAAACCCACCATCGCGATGGTGAACGGCTGGGTATTCGGCGGCGCCTTCACCCCACTCGTCTCTTGTGACCTTGCCATTGCTTCTGACGATGCCAAGTTCGGTCTGTCCGAAATCAACTGGGGCATCATTCCCGGCGGCAACGTCACCAAGGCTGTCGCTGACACGATGGGCCAGCGCAACGCGATGTACTACATCATGACCGGCGAAACCTTCAACGGTAAGCAGGCTGCCGCGATGGGTCTCGTCAACGAAAGCGTTCCTGCCGATCAGCTCGACAAACGCGTGCGTGAACTGGCGAAAGTGTTGATGGCCAAGGACCCGATCGTGCTGCGCGCAGCGAAAGAAGTGTTCAAGCGCGTACGCTTCATGGATTGGGAAACCTCCAACGACTACATCTACTCAAAAACCGACGCTTCCAACCTGCGCAGCGGCGCCGAATTCCGTCAGGGCGCGATGCATGCCTTCCTGGATGAGAAGAAGTTCAAACCGGGTCTGGCGACGTATGACAGAAATCCCAAGAAGAAGAGCGCTACCAAGGCAGTTGCCGCCAAGCCGGTAAAGAACACAAAGAAAGCGAAGAAAAAGTAATTTCCCCGAAATGAAAAAGGGCCGCTGTCATCGACAACGGCCCTTTTTTTATGACCAGAAATCAGCACTACCGTGATGGCTATGCACGTGCGGCTTCCTATTCAATACCGTTGAACAGCTTCTCCGCCTTGTTAAAGGCATCCACGCCAACGACCGCTCCTATACGACGTCCGGGAATATCATCCTGCGGGGGGTGAATGCCGCCCCAGATGCGCGACAGCGAACTCTGGTCCGCTGCATCACGATAACGCGCCCACTGCAGCACGATGTCCTGTGACGGCCCTTCCTCGAACACGAGGTATTCATTTTTCTTCGCGACAAATTCGCCAAGACCACCCGGGAAATATTCGCTGCCGGTCAGCAGCGTCAACACCTCAGCAGCCGCTCTTGAGTAGGTGCTGTGACCTGACACATAACCCGCGAACGGCGGCGTCACGAAGGACGGCCGCTGGTAGGGATACCACAGCTCAGCACGCATCCAGCCGACACCCGCCTGATCGGTGGCACCGTTCTGGATCTTGTCGTGTGCCAACCACGCCTTCAGTTTGATCTTGCCAACATGCTCATTGCTGTTGCCGGCCAGCGGATCGCCTGTCTTGATCAGTTCGATATAGCCCGGCACCAGATGAATGCCTTTCGGGTTGTAGCTGGCAGCAGCGGGATCGCTGCTCTGCCCCTGTGCTGCCAGATAGCGAATCGCCGAAATCGGCCGCACATAGTCGTAGTAGCCTTTGACACCCCACGCCGCAATGGCGGCATCGTGCATCGCGCCGCCCAACGCCATGTAGGCTTTCACATCCCACTCCAGCGAATCAACTGGATTGCCAGCACCCTTGAATTGACGCGTGAACAACGGATGATCGACAACGTAATTGAGTACCGTGAACCAGTGGCCCGGTGGTGTCTCAGACTGCGGACCATCGGCCCAGAACTCTGCCAGCACGCGCGCAAAATCGCCGCGCGCGACGATCTGCGGTGTATAGGATTTACCGGTAACGGGATTGACCGAGTAGCCCTTGCCGCGATCGCCACCACCAAGCAGGTTATAGAAATCCCGGTAACCCTTCAGCGTGGTTGGATACTCGGTATTGTTGCCGATGCCGCCGGGTGAAATGTCCCACAACACATTGTCAGACGAGGTCAGCTGGCCCGACCAGATCGCCACCAACTCGAAACCCCACTTGTAGTCATCGGCAGTCAGCGGATCTGCCATCAGCGGTGGCTTGCCAGGATCGTGCCAGACCTTCCACTGCTTGCCCGCACGCTCATGAGTCGCAAGATTGGCAGCACCCATCGCAAACGGCGCGACGTCGCCCCACTCGGGTGTCAGCGCCGGCGGTGTTGACCCGGCAAACAGGTTGCCGTTCTGGTCGCGAAACTCGTTGAACGACAGCGGCTGCCAACGATCAGGATCAGTAATCGTGGTACTCGGCTGGGTTGCATAAAATGGAAGATTGATCGCCTTGTACACTTTGGAAGCATAGCCGCCCGCTTCGTTGGAACCATCCTGCAAACCATAGGCGATAACGCAGTCGGCAATGTAATTGCCGAGCGCCGCTGCCGAACCCTTGCTGAAATCACGACTGCTGAAAGTGCTGTCATAGCCAAGCACCAGCATCAGGTCTTCGTACGCTTGCAGGGACTTGATGGCGCCAGGTGATTTGGTAAAGCGCGCCTTCAGCAATCCGTAGGCGGCATAGCTTATGGCTTCATTGCGGGCAGCATGGGTTGTCAGGATAGGTGCCATGCCGGCAAAGGCACAGGTGTAACCGTTACGGGTTTTACCAAGCAGGTACGGCGTTGCCTTGCCGTCAAACGCAGCCCAGGCGTCATACATCGCCACCGCTGAATGGAACAGATTGCGGGCATGCACAGTAGGCCGCGCGAGATCACCACGGATGCTGCCCAGCAAGGCCTCGTTCCACAAACGTGCAACGGAGTGGCTGTCGTTCACCAACCGGCGCGCCGACTTCACTTCAAAGCCAATGCCACCGCCAACCTGCTGTGTCACACCCAGCTGGGCATCTGCGTAAACCCGACCATCGCTGAGTCGCACCACCGGCAGCTTCACACCGGTTTGCTGTGAGTACTGCGGTATTCTGCTTGGTAATGTCGTGCCCGCCGGATACGGCATCGCGCTCTGCAGGACGAATTTCAGCGCAGGCGTACTGGCCGTCTGCCGCAGGCAAACCTTGTACACCGGTGCGGTGGCAGGCGCGATGGCAGGAAATTCCAGCGGGAAGCACAGCTCGCCATAGAGCAGATTGTATTCAGCTTCGGCCAGGTTACCGGCCTGCAGCGATGGAGCTGCGAATAAAGGGAAAAGGAGCAATAGCAGCGAGACGAATTTGGAGCGGCAGGAAAGGAACACATGTTTCATCGGGTCTGACACCTTGATTGTTGTTATTAGGCGGCGCCAGTACAAGATAGGCAACGCTCATCCTGTTTACAACAAGCTGTCTTGCACTAGACGTCATTGTCGCGGACAGACCCTGAACAAATCGCAAAACTTGCAGGAGAATCACATTATGCGGAATCCCGTTGTCAGTGTTGTTTCCCTCACGTTGTCGATCCTTGGCCTGCTGCCAGCCCTTCTGCTCGCACAACCACCTGACATTGGCGTCGTCCAGTTGTTGTTCGAACCGGTACCACTGGTTGAAGGCACGCCGGTAACGGCGCGCACCCTGATCTCCTTCAATGCTGTGCAATCAGAAATTCCGGTCGCTGTGGTCAGCGAATCCCGCTACAGCGAGGACGAACGGCAACAGATGCGCGCCGATGTCGAACGGTACCTCACCGTGATCGGTGACAGCGAAGCCTCCGAAGGCCCGTTTTCCGACAAGTTGCGGGAAGACCTGTTTGCCACCGGCCTGCTCTATCAACAACTCGAAGACCATGACAACGCGTTGAAAATTTTTGAGCGCACGCTGAATGTCAGCCGTATCAACAACGGGCTCGAAAGCCTCGACCAGGTGGAAGTGCTGGAAACCATGGCGGCAACCTATGCCTCCCTGGAAAAAGCCACTGACGCCGATGCAATGATGGATTCAGCCTATAACGTCCAGCTCAAGCTGTATGGCGAAAACACAACGGAGATGGTGCCTGCCCAACGCAAGCTAGGCGACTGGAACACGCAGGCCTTCATGCAACGTTCCAGTATCCTCGTCAATATTCCGCGCATGAACGTGCAGCAGTTTGTCAGCGATCCCCGCAACTACATCGACCCGAATACCGACATACGTGCCACACCGCTGTACAAGCTGTATCAGGCACGCGGCAATTATCTGAATGCCATCCGCACGCTGGTTGATGCCCGCGACTTCACCCATCCCGAGTTGATGGAACTCGAACGCAAGTTGCTGACCAACTTCTTGCTCAGCACCCATCGCGAGAACATTCTGTACGAACCTGACTTCTACCTGACACGCAAGAAATCCAAGACCGCTTCCCGGCTGGACCAGAACACGATCGAGCTGATGAACTCTGACGATTACGATCTTGGACGTGAATCACACAAGCGTCGCATGGCCTATCTCGTCGCCGATCAAAAGCGTAGTGCTGCGCAGCTGGTGACAGCCATGCTGGAGGAAGCCGATTGGGATGTGTTGTTTGGTCGCAAGACAGAGGGCGCCGACAAGTACAACGCTGCCTACAAGTTCTTCAACGAGAATCCCGTCATTCTGGCTGAGGCCGGCACTGTCATCTATCCGGCGGTGCCTGTCGTGTTGCCAACCTATCTGCCTGCTCCCAACAGTCGCGAAAGACTCGGCATCGCGGCTGATGCGCCGGTGAATTATTTTGGCTACATCGATGTGAGCTTTGCGCTGACGAAGTTTGGCAAGGCGCGCAAGATCAAGCAGCTGGGGACCGGCGGTGAAATTACCCGCAACATGGAAATACGGCTGAATGAATACCTGCGGCGGGTGCAGTTTCGGCCCCGGTACCAGGGGACTTTGGTTGATACCGGGGTTTTGACGTTGCGGTATTACGTGGGACTTTGATTACTCTTCCAATCCAAACACAAACAAAGCACCGCCCGCCGAGACTGCGATGTATTGCTTGCCATCGAGCTCGTAGCTGATGGGGCCGGAGGCAACCTGGCCGCCGAGGTTCTTGCGCCAGAGTTCTTCACCGGTTTTGGCATCGAGACCATAGAAGAAACCTTCGCGGCCGCCGGCGAAGACGAGATTGGTTGCGGTGCTGAGGACGCCGCTGTCGGTGACATCTGCCATTTCATGCCGCCAGGCAATTTCACCTGTTGCCGGATCTATCGCCTGGATGGCGCCGAAGCCTTCTTCAGGAATGCGCTGGTTTACCGGGCGCACTTGCAACGCTGGCACGGCCATCGTTGGGAAGGTGCCGACAAACTGCTGACCCTCTACATAGGGTGTTACCGGGCGCTTGGTGTAGACGGAGTAAGTGTCCATCCACGTCGGCACGTAGTAGTAGCCGGTCACTGGACTGAATGAGGCCGGATACCAGTTGGTTGCGCCCTGGTTGTTCGGCATGATGAAGGTGCCGCCTTCTGTCGGCGACAACACGCGATTGGGACGGCCCTTCGCATCAAAGGTGCCATCCATCCAGTTGACGGCGACGAAGGGTTTGCCGAGCAGGAATTCGCCATTGGTACGGTCGAGTACGTAGAACACACCGTTGCGATTTGCGGTCATCAACACCTTGCGCGGCTTGCCCTGCCATTCGATGTCGGCCAATACCTCGACCTGCGTCGCGTCATAGTCCATCTCGTCGTGGGGAGTGAACTGGTAATGCCACACCAGCTCGCCAGTGTCGGGATTCAGCGCAACCACAGACTCGGTGTAAAGGTTGTCACCAGGACGCGTGTCACCATTCCAGTCGGGGCCCGGATTGCCGACGCCCCAATAGGTAAGGTTGAGTTCGGGATCGTAAGAACCCGTGGTCCAGATGGAGCCACCGCCGTTCTTCCAAGCCTCCTTGGCAGGATCGGACCAGCTCTCGAAACCTTTTTCACCGGGACCGGGAATCGTATTGAAGCGCCACTGTTCAGCGCCGGTCTCAACGTCATACGCCGCAATGAAACCGCGAATACCGTACTCACCACCGGCGGGGCCGACGATAACCTTGTCGCCAATAACCAATGGCGCCACGGTCAGTGCGTAGCCTGCTTTCGGATCACCAACCACAATGTTCCATTTCACCTGGCCATTTTTTGCATCGATGGCGAGCAAGTGACCATCAATGGCGCCCATGTACAGCGTGTCGCCATGAATCGCCAGACCACGGTTGACGCGACCACAGCAAACGCGGGCTTCGGTCGCCGGCGCATAGGCATAGGTCCAGAACACGCGGCCCGTGCGGGGATCGAGCGCGATGACATCGTTGGGTGGGCTCACTGTGTACATGACGCCGTCGACGACCAGCGGAGTCGCTTCGAATTTCTGGCCGCCGCTGGCAGGCGAACGCGCCTGCCAGATCCATTTGATTTCGAGGTTGGCGACGTTGTCGGCAGTGATCTGTTTCAGATCGCTGTGACGCTGACCATTGTAGTCACCTTGATAGAGCAACCAATTGTGGGGCTCGGATTCCGCGTTCAACAAACGTTCAGGAGTTACCTGGGCCTGGGCAGAGAACGTAGCCGCTGCTCCGCTAACAAACAGGCCGCCAACAAGCAGGGAATGGATAAAGGATTTCATCGGGCTGGCTCCTGCACGGGTTTCAGCGATACGAGATAGGCAACGAGATCAGCGATCTGGTCAGCGGACAGTACGTCGAGCGACGATGGCATCGGACTGGGGACGATGGTCCACGCCGTGAGATCTTCCTTCTCATAGGATGCGAGTTGCTCCTGTTCATTCAGTATCTGCACGGAGTGCGTGTCCTGGTTCAGCAATTTGCCGGTGATGGTCTGGCCTGCCTTGGTAGTCACCTGCATGAAGCGCTGGCCTTCACGCACTTCCTTGCGCGGATCAATGATCGCGGTCTCCAGCGCGGCTGGCGTACGTTGGGAGCCAATGATGGCGAGATCAGGCGACAAGCGTGAACCGCCGCCACCGACGCCATGACAGGAGCTGCAATTGCCAGCGCCGAAAAACAGTTCTTCACCGCGGCTGGCATCACCCAGTTTGACTTCACGCGCATCGGGCGCATTGATGCCGCTGGTTTGCATATTGCGCAGAAATGCCACCAGCGCTCGCAGATCGCCATAGGACAGTTGCGGACGTGGAATCATCAGCGTG
>JAZKEH010000075.1:0-14352 GCA_040387155.1 Pseudomonadota bacterium
ACAACACTGATTGGCTCAGCAGCTTCGATGCTGGGTTTGTTGATTCGCCGCGAACCGTTGACGAGCCTGCAGGGGCGCGGACTGGAGCTGCGTGGCGATCTGCGCTTTGCCCAGGCACTGCAGAACCTGTTGCTGGATTTACAGATCGATTGGGAGTTCCAGCTTAGCCGCTTCATCGGCGATGTCCCTACGCAGGCGATGGCAGATGGCATCCGAACTTCCGGCGACTACCTGCAGAAAACCTCGCAACGCATCCGCGAAGATGTGCAGGATTTTCTGCAACAGGAAAGTGGGCTGTTGCCAGTATCTGCCGAGCTGGATGCGTTTTATGAAGGCGTACAGACCTTGGTGCTGCGCGTAGACAGGCTTGAGGCCCGCCTGCGCCAGCAAGAACAACGCAAGGGATAAGCCGACAACATCCCTCTTTTTGTTGTCGGCATTGTTCCTACTTGCTCTCACCCCACAAAGAGCTCAACACCTTGCCGTCATGGATATAGAACACGGCATTGTCCTTCAGTACTGAACGATCGTTGTAATACACGTAAACCGGCGCAAAACCCGGATCGACGGGCAGAATGCCGATCGCGGGCTTGCTCGTAGCTGTATCTGTCGTTGAAGTCGCCGCTGTTGAGTCTGCTGCAGCTGAACTTGTTGTTGCAGTTGCAATCCTCGGATCTCCCACTTTCGGCTGATTAGCCGGAGCCACTTCGCTGATGATTTTGCCCACTTGCGAAATCCCAAGCTTGCTCAGCTCAAAACTGTAAAGCGCGGTATGGGTGTAGTCGTACCACGCATTGGGCTGACTCGCCCTGAAACCTTCCCAGCTTGGCACCTTGTCATGCAACTGCAAGGGGATCGCCAACCGCGCTGGCTCATTGCCGCTCGCAGGCAGGAAGCTGAGCGCATGATGATCATACGCCACGTCCGTATGGGTGCCGCGCTTACCAAGAATTTTGGAGTCGATTTCTTTGGGACTCGCAGGGTTGCTGACATCGAACAACGACAGCTTCACACCCTGATACCACGCACCACGGCCTGTTTCATCGGTGCTGCTGGTATCGGGTATTGCGTCTTTGCCTATGCCCAGCAGCAGCGTGTCGGAAACCGGATGCAGATAATCGGAATAACCATCAATCTTGAGTTCGCCAACAATTTTCGGCTGCTCCTGGTTGCTGAGATCCAGCACATACAGCGGATCCGTCACGCGGAATGTCACCAGGTAGCCGCGATCACCCAGGAAGCGTGCCGCATAGAGTTGCTCACCCTTGAGGCCAATACCGTCGATAACTTTGACCGTCTGCAAGGAACGCGAGCCAGCCACCTCTTTCAGCACAGTGAGCCGCGTAGATGAAGTACCGGTCCAACTCTCACCGATAGAGGTGGCAATATTCAGATAGCCGTTGTGCTCACCCATGCGGAAGGACTTCTTGTCCTCGTCCCAGCCGAGATGGCCTTTGACTTCGCCTGAACCACGGTATTCGATTTTGCCGCTGGCCAGTGCGAACTTGTGGATTGAGGTGGTGTGGCTGGGCGAATATCGCAGCCCCTTCTCCATCGCAGCGACGTCATAATCCCAGCTGGTGGTAGCGAGATAGAGCGACTCTGGTGTCATGTACAACGTTTCACTGGCGCCAAGAAAACAGGTACTTGTGTACTTCGTGGGCGCATCAAGCGGTACGCTGGTAATCGTGATGATCGACGGATTAAAGTTGCCATCCACTGCGCTGGTGGGCAGATAGCAGTCCTTGCTCTTCACAAGGTCTTCGATCTTTTTGCGGCTGTCTTCAACGCGCGGCAGGATGTCCGGCAAGGTGGTTTTTGCCAATACTGCTTCGTTGGCTGCTTGTTCCTTCGACACAGAACCATCTGTTGCTATAGCGGGATAGGGATTGAATCCTTCAACCGCAGGCGTATAGCGCGTTACGACATACAGCATGTTGCCAACACGACGACTGGACACCAGTGAACCGTCCAGCGTCAGTTTCTCAATACTGCTCATTGCCTGCGGGAGTGAAAGATTGATGAACTCCAGTTCCGTCTTGCCTTCACGCCAGCCCCACAAGCTAAACCAGCCACCCCATGAGTTCTGGCCGGCGACCGTTACCATCATCTTCTGACCCAGGATGCCGCGCTCAACGAGAAACATGCCATCGGGTGCAATGGTATTGCCCAGTTGCAATTTGGAGACCGGCGTCACTGACGGCTTGCCACTGTCGAGCGTGTGGGCTTCGAGGCAGGCCTTGTTATCGCAAGCCGCCAAGAGGTAGAGCATGTTGCCATCCACCTTGATGTTGTCCGCCTCGTCAACACCCGCTTCCTGGAGATTCGTCGATGACGTGCGGCTTTCGGTGCTGGCGGACTTATCCGTTGCGCCAGCAGTGGGAACGGCGGAATTGGTAGTCGCGAGCATGATGCGAGGATCGTAGGCGCCATATTTTGCGGTACCTTCCTGCAGTCCCTGCTTCAGATAAGCTTCCATGCTCGCATCGGAGGCAAACGGCAGCAGCGCATCACTACTACTGGAATGCACCCGGAACTGCAGCGGCTGGTCGTTGTAGACCAGCGCATTGGACCCTACCTGATAGCCGGCAAAGATGGCGTAGTCACCGGCGAACAGCGCACTGTCGGAAATGATGGGCAGTGTTTCGGTGGCAGCGAGTGGGCGAGTGGCATAGGTACGCAATTCATTGAGCTTGCTGCTGTTCCAGGGTTGCCATTGCTGGCCATCATGGGAGAACCAGCGATTGTTCACCCGCGCTACCAGCACCAGTTTGGCCGACTGGCCGACATCAGTGGCCTTTGGCGTCAGTGTGTAGACACCGGTAAAGCGATCCGTTTCCAGAAACACGTCAGCATAGACGTGGGGCTTGCCGATGCGAATCCAGGCATCGCCTGCCGCACTGCGGACCTCGCCTGCAGCGGCCTGCGCCGCAGGCGCGACACCCACGATCAACGGCAGGAACAGCGACAGGGAGAACCACTTACGCAGAGCCGGACGGCAGTGGGTTGAGAATGGCATTAATAAAATCTCCGTATGATCATGACGAACCTGGCAACACTGGCCATGCCGTCGAATGTGAAGCACTGACGCCGCAGAATCTGTTGTGAATTTGTTATCAGCGCCATGCCTCAGCCAAGCGCCGCTGATTACATTTGTTTACAATTTGGCGAACTTTGTAAACAGACGTTCCCGCTGCCCATCTTGATAATGCACGTTCATCCAATTGCCCGGATTCGGTCCCACCGCCTATGAATAGCATGTTAACGCTCCGGACTTGTAGCCGTCTGCCGACGACCTTGTTGCTGCTCTGCTGTTTGTTGCCACTGCCTGCTTTTTCACAGCAACAGTCAGCTGAACGCAGCTGGCACCTGGGACTTGCGTTGGGCCAGGGTGAACGCAGCAATCCGTTGGTCGGCGGCGAAGACATCGACATTCACTATGTCATCGACTTCTCGTGGTATGGCGATCGTTTGTTTTTCGACAATGGCGATCTTGGCTATACCTTGCTGACTGCTCGCAACCTGTCCTTGAGTGCACTCGTCACGCTCAATAATGAGCGCAACTATTACAACTATCTCACCGGGCAGCAGTTTGGGCTTCAGAGCATCTTCGATAAGGGATTTATTGCCAGCATTCCTGTTGCACCTGAAGCTGGTGTTCCCAAGGATGAGTTGACGAATAGCGCTCACACCACGCCCGAGGCGATCTACAACAACCAGCATACCGAACTCGCTGATCGCGACTCCGCCCTGAACGGGGGGTTTGAATTCCTCTATATAAGTCCTTACGGTGATGTACAGGCGCAGGTATTGAGCGATGTCAGCGGCACGCATGACGGTCAGGAGGCCTGGTTGTCGTGGTCGCACCCCTGGTACACCCGCAACACCGAACTGTCACTGACGCTGGGGCTGGAATGGAAAAGTGAGCAGCTGGTGGGGTATTACTTCGGCGTCCAGCCAGATGAATCATTCGTCGGCCGCCCCACCTATGAAGGCGCGGCCGGGACCAACAGCTTTGTACGTTTGGCGGGTCGCTACAATGTGAGCGCGCACTGGACCGTAGTCGGCATGGTGGAACGCGAGTTCCTGAGTTCTGCGATCAGTGCCAGCCCCATCGTAAACGCGGACGCTGTCGACACCTTCTTTACCGGACTTTTCTACCAATTCTGACAGGGAAACTTATGTCGCTCTTGCTGCCATTCAAGGATTCAACCAGAACACCCATTGTCCATTGGCAGTGCTCATGGCTGCTGGTTGGCGTGCTGGCAAGCAACGCTGTGCACGCCGCTGATGGCGCATCTGCTGCTTACTCCCTGCAAGTGCGTCCTTCGATCTGCGTGTCCTACAACAGCGATGAGCCCTGCACGATGGCCTTGCGTGTAAGCTGGCAAGGTCCGCCCTCCGCTGAAGTCTGTTTGCATGAGCTGATGCGCGATCCACTGCTGCAGTGCTGGCAGAACAGCGCCAATGGCAATCTTGAACTCAACTTCGCCAACAGCGGTGATGTGCAGTATCAGTTGCAGCAGGGAAACGCAGTGCCTGCCAATCCCGTCGCTGTCGCCGATGTCAAAGTCATCAACCGTGACTTGCGCAATTCGCGCAAACGTCGACGCCATGTCTGGAGCATTCTGTGATGGACATTATCAAGCCCCTGCGACTGTTGCTGATCGAAGACGATGTGCGTCTCGCGCAGCTGGTACGCGACTATCTCGAACAGGAAAACTTTGTCATCACCGTGCAGCATCGCGGTGATACAGCACTGGCTAATTTCCAGCCGGATGCTGTGGACATCGTCATTCTTGATCTGATGTTGCCGGGCATGGACGGCCTCAAGGTCTGCAGCGGTCTGCGCAAGGTATTCAACGGACCTATTCTGATCCTGACCGCCAAGAGCAGTGACATAGACCACGTAATGGGACTGGAACTCGGTGCCGATGACTTCGTGCACAAGCCGATTGAGCCTCCCGTGCTGCTGGCGCGTTTGCGCGCCTTGTTGCGCCGTACGCAGGCCAGCATGCCTGCCGGGGCTGTGCCCATTGGTGATGTGCTGAAGTTCGGCAAGCTGTCGATCAATCTGAAAGCGCATGAAGTGCGCTTGCAGGATGAACAAGTGGACTTCACGACGCAGGAATTCGAGTTGTTGTCCTTGCTGGCCCGCAATGCCGGCAACGTGCTGAGTCGCGATGACATTTTCAACAATATCCGCGGCATCGAGTACGACGGACTGGATCGCACGGTGGATGTTCGCATATCCCGCCTGCGCAAGAAGTTGCAGGACAACACGAGTCACCCGCAACGCATCAAGACAATCTGGGGCAAGGGCTATCTGTTCGTCGCCGAGGCCTGGAGCTAGCGTTGACCGAGTCCTTGTCCAAGTCGCAAAGCACGCTTTTTTCTTCGTGGTTTTTCTGGCGCGCCTACGGTGCTGTCGCACTCGGCATCATTGCGGTCGCGCTGTTGCTGGATGCCTTGCTGGCGGTCTTCATCCGCGAAGACGCAGAAAGCACGCTACTGAACAGCTACGCACCGCTGATGGAATTACTTGGCAACGAATTATCGGCGGCGCCCGAAGCCGAGCGCACAGCGCATTTGCAACAAGTGGCCGCCAACTGGGATTTCCCAGTAGCGCTGGTGCGACTTGACGATTTCGCAGGATTGCCCGAACTGACCGCACAACTGCAGGCAGGCACCGTGCAAATTTTCTACGACAACGATTCAGCAGCCCAGCTGTATCAACGCCTGGCCGACAGCGATACGGTGCTTATGCTCGGACCGCTGCCCCAGCCTGCCTCTCACAGCACGCTTGAAATCATCATTATCGCGATTTACTACACGATGATTGCTCTGGTATTGCTGCTATGGATCTGGCCCTTCTATCGCGACCTCAGCCTGTTACGGCATGCCGCTGTCGATTTCGGCAAGGCTGATTTTTCCACCCGTGTCAGCCTCAATCGAAAATCCAGCATCCTTCCCGTTGCGCAGGCATTCAACGCAATGGCCGAACGTATCGAATCGCTGGTATCGGCTCACAAAGAGCTCACCCATGCCGTGTCACACGAACTACGCACGCCATTGGCACGCTTCAAGTTCAGCATGGAAATGCTTGCCCGCACCATCGATCCACTGAAGAAGCAGCAATACCTCGACAACATGAAGGATGATGTGGCCGAACTGGAAACGCTGATCGACGAGATGCTCAGCTACGCGCGCCTGAGTGAGCAGAACCTTTTGTTGAATCTTGTCGACGTTGATTTGCAGCGATGGTTGCAGCAGGAGGTGGCCGCCTACTCACAAGAGAAGATTCGCGTTACCTGCAGCTATGCCGCGCCAATCACGGGTGACTTCCGGGTTTCCTGCCATCCCGATCTGATGGCGAGGGCGGTTCACAACATCATCCGCAATGGCCTGCGCTACGCCAGCGCCACCATTACAGTGCATGCCCAGCTGAGTCACGAAACCGCCACCATCCGGATTTGCGACGATGGCCCCGGCATCCCGGAAGCCATGCAGGAACTGGTGTTTGAACCATTCTCAAGACTGGAGACCAGCCGTGACAAGGCCACGGGCGGCTACGGGCTGGGGTTGGCAATTGCTGCGCGGATACTACAGCGGCATCGGGGCAGTATCCGCGTCGACAACTGTGAGCCCTGCGGGGCCTGCTTCAAACTTGAGTGGCCCCGGCTTTCACGATAGGGCTGGCAAGCCTGCGTATCACTCCTGGAGATTGCTGTAGATGCGTTGCTCGAATCCCTGCAACGCCTCGATCGCCGCCTTGTCATAGAACGGCAGATACTGCATCAGCAACACCGCTCCAATCTCTTTCTGCGGGTCGATCCAGAACTCGGTGTTGAAAATGCCGGCCCATGCCAGGCTGCCGACTGAACGCATGTTCGGCGCCGCCTGGGCTTCGGTGCGTTGAAAGCCAAGTGCATAGGTATCGACGCCAGCACCGAGCGGGAAGTCTTCGCTGGTCAACTTGTTCGTACTCACCATCAACTGTACTTTTACGTTACCGGTCCCGCTCTCACCCATGCGGTCGAGTGTTTCCGACTTGATCAACTGACCGCTATCACCCACTTTGCCGCCATTCAGATACAACCGAATGAACTGTGCGTAGTCGCTGGCCGTGCCGGAGAGACCGCCGTCACCCTGATGGGGTGAAGAAATCACACCGGCAGGATTCGGATTCTCCACCAGCTTGCTGCCATCGCTGCGATGCACAGTTGCAACGCGGGAGTTCTTCTCGGCGGGTACATCGTAGGTCGTGTCTTCCATATGCAGCGGCTTCAGGATGCGCGCATCAAGGAACGCTGCCAGTTCCTGGCCACTGACAGCTTCGATAATTTCGCCGAGCACACGCGTGCTTTCACCGTAGTGCCACTGGGTGCCAGGTTCAAACAACAACGGCAGCGTGGTGGCGCGCGCGCCCTGCACGCCGGTCATCGCTTTGACGAGAATGTCGCTGGTGAAGGTGTAACCCAGGCCTGAGGTGTGCGTCAGCAGTTGTCTGACCGTGTACTCATTCTTTACCGGTTCGGCCTTGTATGTGCCATCGGCAAGATTGTAGGAAGTGAACACCTGTTGATTGGCAAGTGACGGTACATACTTCGATGCAGGTGCGTCCAGATCAATCTTGCCTTCTTCCACCAGCATCATGATGCCCATCGACGTCACCGGTTTTGTCATCGATGCCAATCTGAAAATTGTATCCGGGCTCATCGGCTTGCTGTTGGCAGTGTCCATCAAGCCAAACGCTTTTTCGTAGACAATGCCATCCTTGTTGACGACGAGTGCCACCATGCCGGGAATACGCGTGGTCTTGATGACGTCTTGCAGATAGATGTCGAGCGCGGCCTTGCCGGTATCGTTGAGAGTCTGCGCTTCAAGCGAAGCGCAAAGCAGCAGTGCCAGACTGCCAACCAGTATTTTTATGTTCATGGGATTTTCCTTTTTTCCTCGAGTGTCTGGGTCATTGAAACCATGCCAGTGCTGCGCAGCAGCAACGCTCCATTAGACCGGGTGGTTTCCGCTTTCTTGCACTTCCTACGGATGACCGTGGGATCCAACGCAGCTAACGTAGCTGCTCGTGCAAGTGGTAGGACATCACCGCCAGATAGGCCACAAGACCCAGATACAGCACCCCGTAGTTGATACGGTGATTGATGTCGGCCTGATAATAGCCTTCCGGTTGAGGATTATGTTTGTCAGGCCATATAGCCTGCTTCAGCTGAGGCCATGCAAGAAAGGCAATCAGGATCAACATCGGACTCGGCCGGTAGAAAAACAAGGCACCCAGCAGCGGCACGCCGAGTAGCCAAACACGCGGAGAAATAATGGCCGTGATGCGACCACCATCAAGCGGCGAAATCGGAATCAGGTTGAACAGGTTCAGCATGCAGCCGGAGTAGGCGAGCGCCAGCATCAACTCACTGCCGGTCTGCCTCGCGTAGAAGTAGCAGGCCAGCGCTGCTGCGCTGCCAACGATAGGGCCAGCGAAACCCACATAAGCCTCGGTCTCGACATTCATCGGTTGCTCTTTCAACTGGATCCACGCGCCAACGAAAGGAATAAAAGTGGGAGCGCCGACATCAAGCCCGCGTTGGCGCGCTGCCAGAAAGTGGCCCATCTCGTGAAAGAAAATCAGCAGCACGAAGCCCGCAGCGTATTCCCAGCCAAAGATGAAGGCATAGGCACCCATCGACAGCAGCATGGTGCCGCCGGTTTTCAGGACCGCTCCCAGCTTGCCGGCAGAGAGCAACATCAACAGCAGCTTCATCAGACGTCCGGAGTGTTCTTGTTGCGACCGAGCCAGCGCGAGACGCCCGCTACCAAGGCTGCACCAACAATGAATATGCCTTTCTTGAAGGCCAGCAGCAGCGCAAAGAATTTTGTGAACAAGCCCATCTTGGCCGCCACGCCGCCCGCAACCAGGGCAGCCAGACCATACTCGGCGACCCTGTCGGTGCTGGCATCGAATTCTTCGTATCGGTTGCCGGCCGTGAATTCAGTCACGGCCAGCAAGCGAGGCATTTCTTCCCGTATGCGATCAATCTGGTTCATGCCGGCAACCGCGTTCAGAACGAGCACCCCCTGTCGACCCAGTACGCGAATGTTGTAGTTCAACGAATTCTCTTCGGTGTAGTCAGTGACGAATTCCTGGGCCCAATACAGCTTGTGCGAGTCTTTTTCGTAGCGCGGTGGCTCCGCCCAGCCCGCCAACAGCATCTTTCCGTAACCGGCTTCCACCCGCTGGTCGCTCTCCTGCTGGCTGGACTCTTTCATCTGACCCAACAGCTCGTCATAGTTGATTTCTTCGGCATCGGCATCGCTGACATAGCCATCTTCATCATAGGTGATGACAATGCCCCACCCGGCCTGCTCAAGCGGATTGATATGGGTCGGAATCACCATGCCGAGTGTTTCATTGCCGGGGGGATTGCCCCAGCCTTCTACCAACAAGGTTTCCGTACTGTCAGGGCTCAGATAACGAAATGTTGATGGCAGATTCAATTCGGCGATACCACCGGGCAGACTGATATGCCCCTCCTGCGGATCCAGCGCGGTGATGAATTCATCCGGCGTCAGGGTTTCTTCAGCGACAGGCTCCTGGGCCTGCACCGCTGGAAGCAGCAGCACTAGCGAAATTGCGCCGCCCAAAGTGAGGGTTTTCATGGCCAATCCTTCCTGGTCGATGAACTACTCTGTCGGTTCCTTGCACGCGAGTTTACCAGCTCTCTGCTTTACCCTATGTAACGTTTTCCGCTATCGTGGCCGCCCCTGAACCCGCAGTCGTTTCCATGCAGCAATATCGTCGCCTTCTCACGATTTACCGAACGGCCGTGCGTTATCAGCTGGGCGTGTTGCTTGATGATTTGCCGCAAGCACGCTGGCTTGCGTTGCTGCTGCGGCTTCCGCTTGGCGCCCATCCGCAAATTGCGCAAATGAATCGTGGCCGGCGTCTGCAATTGGCGCTGGAAGAACTCGGCCCCATCTTCATCAAGTTCGGCCAGTTGCTGTCAACACGACGCGACCTGGTGCCACTCGACATCGCCGATGAGCTCGCACTGTTACAGGATCAGGTCGCGCCCTTCCCGAGTCAGCAATCATTGCTGCTGATCGAGCAGGCACTCGGCAAACCACTGGATCAAATGTTCGCGGAAGTCAGCGAACGGCCGCTTGCTTCAGCTTCCGTCGCTCAGGTACATACCGCAAAGTTGCTGACAGGCGAAGAAGTCGTCATCAAGGTGATCAGACCCGGCATAGAAAAAATCATTGCTGCTGACATGGCGCTGTTGCGCAGCATTGCCGAATGGGTTGATACACGGGTTGCAGGCGGCAGGCGCCTGCGATTGCGCGAAGTAGTGCGTGATTACGAGTATGTGATTTTCGATGAACTGAACCTGCTTAACGAAGCAGCCAACACAGCGCAGCTCGCGCGTAACTTCAAGGGCTCAACCCAACTCTACGTTCCAAAGATCTATTGGGACTATTGCCGCACCAACGTTCTCGTCATGGAACGTATCTATGGCATCCCGGTAGGTCAGGTCGATGAACTCCGCGCAGCTGGCATCAATATAAAAAAACTGGCGGAAACCGGCGTGCAGATCTTTTTCACGCAGGTGTTCCATCACAGTTTTTTTCACGCCGACATGCATCCCGGCAACGTCTATGTGTCGCGCGAGCACAAGGAGGATCCGCAATACATTGCGCTCGATTGCGCCATCATTGGCACACTCAGCAAGGCGGATCAGCAATATCTTGCACGTAACCTGCTGGCCATATTCAAACAGGATTACCGGCGCGTAGCGGAATTGCATGTTGAAAGCGGCTGGGTACCTGCCGATACACCAGTGCCAGCATTTGAATCGATGATGCGAGCCGTCTGTGAACCGATTTTCCAGAAGCCGATCGGCGATATCTCGTTTGGCCAGTTGCTGCTGCAGCTGTTCCGCACCGCCAGTCGTTTCAATATGGAGGTGCAGCCTTCGTTGGTGCTGCTGCAAAAAACACTGCTTAACGTTGAAGGTCTGGGCAAGCAGCTCTATCCTGATCTTGATCTGTGGCAAACAGCCCTGCCCTTTCTTGAGCAGTGGCAAAAGCAACGACTGTCGCCACTCACCACGCTGCGCAAAATTCGTGAGCGCCTGCCCGAATGGATTGAGCAGGCACCGGAAGTTCCCGACCTGATCTGGGCCGCGCTGCAGGAAAACAGTAAATCACCGGCGCAACTGCTCCTGATGAACCAGCAATTGCAACTATTGCAGGCTGGCGCCGAACGTAACCGTCGCCTCACAACGATCAACGTGGTGTTGGTGGCCGTATTGCTGGGCGTGATTGCATTTTCCGGGGTCGCCCTCACATAGGGTATGCTTGCCGCTTTTCCGGACTCCTCTACACCTCTACAAACAAGGGCGTTATGCAAACCCGCTGGCTTGAATCCATACACTGGGATGCCCACGGCCTGGTGCCGGTTATTGCGCAGGACTGGCAGAGCAAGACCATATTGATGCAAGCCTTCGTCAATCGCGAAGCGTTACAACTTGCCGTACAGGAAAAGCGGGCAATCTACTGGTCACGTTCACGCAAGCAACTGTGGCGCAAAGGTGAAGAATCGGGCCATATCCAGATCTTGCACGAGGTCTTGCTCGATTGTGACGGTGACAGTCTCGTGTACGTTGTGGAACAGGTAGGCGGCATTGCCTGTCACACCGGCCGGGCATCCTGCTATTTCCACAAGCTGGGCGCCGACAACGAATGGCAAAAAGAAGACAACGTGCTGAAGGAACCAGCGCAGATTTACCGTAATTCTCCGAAGGATTAACGGCTTTTCCCCATTATTTACGCTTAATTTACCTTATATGAATGATACGCTGACCAAACTCGCTGCCATTATCGAGCAGCGCAAAGCCGCCAGTCCGGATACATCGTATGTGGCGAAGCTGCATCATGCCGGCCTTAACAAGATTCTGGAGAAGGTGGGCGAGGAAGCGGTGGAAACCATTCTGGCTGCCCGCGACGTCGAACAGGGCGCCAGCCGGGAAAAGCTGATCTATGAAACCGCTGACTTGTGGTTCCACACACTGGTCATGCTGGCACGACTGGATTGCAGCCCCGAAGAAGTGCTGGCCGAGCTGGAACGACGCTTCAACATGTCCGGCCTGGCGGAAAAAGCCGCTCGCGGCTGATACAATGGCAATCAATGTAAACAACCGGTTTACCAACGTTTTTAACAGCAGCTGCGACGCAGCTTGAATGAGGTGATTTATGGGTTTGGGCGGACTGCATATCTGGCATCTGTTGATTCTCGCGTTCATCGTGATGGTCGTATTCGGCACCAAGAAACTGAAAGGCTTCGGTGAAGATCTCGGCGGCGCCATTCAGGGTTTCAAAAAAGCCATGGACGATGGCAAAGACCCTGCCAGCAAGGACCAGGACCAACTGTCAAACGGTGCCGGCCAGACAGTTGATGTCAAAGCCGAAAAAGTCGACATCGACAAGTAAGCGATCAGGGCGAACTCAATCGCCCTGCCCCTGCCATGTTTGATATCGGATTCCAGGAAATCGTTCTGATCGCCGTCGTCGCGATCTTCGTGTTGGGTCCGGAAAAGATGCCGGGCGCCGTGCGTACCCTCGCCTTGATGATTGGCCGCCTGAAACGCAATTTCAATTCGCTGCGAACCGAGATCGAGAAGGAGATCGGTGCCGACGACATTCGTCGCACGTTGCGTAACGAAGAGATCATGGCCAAGTTCAAGAACACACAAGCGCAGGTGCAAAACTCGATCAGCGCTGTCAAAAAGGATGTCGACGCCTTTCAGAAAAACGTCGAAGCAGAAGTGCAAACGGTCAGCACCGGCGGCCAGGCTTCCACAACATCCGCGAGCTCGCCCGCTATTGAATCGACTTCAGCACCAGCTGCTACGCCAGTCGCCGCTGCACCAGCAGCGCCTGCTGCCAGCACTTCCGAGAATGGCGCAGCCTGATGAGCACCAAACCAGAAAACGATCCGAAGGAACTGCCTCTTGTTTCCCATTTGATGGAACTGCGCGATAGGCTGCTGCGCTGCTTCATCTGCGTGATTGTGCTGTTTCTATGCCTGTTCTCATTCTCCAACGAGATCTTTGAGTTCGTTGTGAAGCCGACTACTGAAGCCTTCGCAGAAGGCCAGCAGATGATCATCACCAAGCCGCTGGATTCTTTCTTCATCCCTTTCACCATGACGTTCATGGCGGCGTTCTTTCTCAGCATTCCTTACGTAATGCATCAGATCTGGGCTTTTGTGGCGCCCGGCCTGTATCAAAATGAAATTCGCGTAACAATGCCCATCCTGATTTCAAGCATCGTTTTGTTCTATGTGGGTATGGCGTTCGCGTACTACCTCGTGCTGCCGCTGATCTTCAATTTTGCGGGAGGCACTACCCCTGATGGGGTCAGTTACACGCCTGACATCGGCTACGTGTACGATTTGTTGTTGCGCATGTTCCTGGTGTTCGGCTTTGTGTTCGAGGTGCCAGTGGCCACAGTCTTGCTGATCCTGTCCGGCGTCATTGATCCCGACAAGTTGAAGGAACATCGCGGCTACGTTGTTATTGGCTGTTTTACCGTAGGCATGCTGGTAACGCCGCCTGATGTGTTCTCGCAGTCAATGGTAGCGATCCCGATGTGGATGCTGTTCGAAGCTGGATTGTTCTTTGGAAAAATAATGAAGGGCAAAGACAGCAACGCCGACAAGACGAAGACAGCCTGATCAGGACTTCAGCAAGAAAGTCACAGGACCATCGTTGACCAGCGCCACCTTCATGTCGGCGCCAAACCTTCCCGCTTCTACCTTTTCATACGCCGCACGCGCGGACGCCAGAAAGTACTCGTACAACTGCTCTGCTTCTGCAGGCGCTTTCGCACTGGAGAAGCTGGGGCGCAAACCTTTGTCGGTGTCGGCCGCCAGCGTGAATTGCGAGACGACAAGCAAGCCGCCCTGCACATCGCGCAACCCAAGATTCATCTTGCCCGCAGCATCTGCGAACACCCGATAAGCCAACACTTTCTGCAGCAGCTTCTCTGCCTGCTGTTCGGTGTCGGCCTTTTCGATGCCAAGCAGCAGCAGCAATCCATGATCGATGCTGCCGACTACTGACCCTTCAACACTGACACTCGCCGAACTGACGCGCTGTATCAGGGCCAGCATCGTGCTTACTCGGTGGCGTCAGACTTGCGGGACATACGCTTGCGATCGCTCTCAAGCAGGTACTGCTTGCGAATGCGAATGTTGTGCGGCGTGATCTCGACCAGTTCGTCGCCATCAATGAACTCCATCGCCTGCTCGAGACTGTGGCGAATCGGCGGGGTCAGCAC
>JAZKEH010000076.1:0-2136 GCA_040387155.1 Pseudomonadota bacterium
AAAAATAGGATCGACATTGGACGCAAACGCGACCGGCGCCAGCAAGGCAGCGGTGGCACACAACGAGGCGAGAATGGAACGCATGGAATCTCCTGGGCTTTTGAATGAGGGAAGCATCAATACAGTCAACCGGCCGCGGAGGGCCGGATGATCTGATACTGCCATCATTGGCCGGCCTGTCTCAACAGATTCCGGCCTTCCGCCTCAAGAAATGCTCCCACTCCAGCGAGTGATTCCATCCGCCTCGTTATCACACTTTCTTCTGCATCTCGTCATAAGTGGCCTGCAACTCATGCGTCATCAGGTCAGCGAAAAATTCGGGACCGATAATGGGGCGCAGTTCCAGATCGGAATCCGAAAACATCGGATTCGGACAGCGCTTCGCCCAGGCAATCGCTTCGTCCATGTCCTTCACTTCCCACAGCCAGTAGCCTGCCACCAGTTCGTTGGTTTCTGCAAAAGGCCCTGCAGTTACCGTGCGGTTCTTGCCAGAGAAGCGGATACGCACACCCTTGCTTGAAGGTTGCAAACCATCGCCGCCCTTGATGATGCCAGCCTTCATCAGTTCTTCGTTGTACGCCATCATGTCGTTGAGCAGTTCGGCGGTGGGCATTGCGCCGGCTTCTGAGTCGGCGGTGGCTTTGACGAATACCATGACTTTCATTTGTAGTGCTCCGTAAAAAATGGATTAAAGGATTGGTAAAAAATTTTCAGATGCCGGCAAGCGTTGGCAAATCCACCAACGGTCGCACTTCCACCGTGCCCTTGCTGCCGCCGGGAATGCGCTTGGCAATGGCGAGTGCAGCGTCGAGATCCGGCACGTCGATCAGAAAGTAACCACCGAGTTGCTCGCGGGTTTCCGCAAAGGGACCATCAGTGACTATCTTGCGTCCGTTCTGGTTGCGCACACTGGTAGCCGTTGTCACCGACTGCAGTGGTGCTGCAGCGAGATACTGGCCTTTACCCGCGAGTTCCTTGCACAGCTCAACCGACGACGCCATGCAGCCCTCTCGCTCAGCTGGCGTCCAGACTTCTTCAGCACCATAGACAAGCAACAGGTATTTCATCTCGCTTTCTCCGTTTTGATAATCAGGATTGGGCAGCGGGCATGCTGACCAGTTCCCAGCAATGGCCATCGAGATCCTGGAAGCCATGCTGGTACATGAAGCCGTAGTCCTTGCTCTCCATCGGCGTGGTGCCGCCGGCCGCCAATGCCTTCGCTACCAGTGCATCGACTTCCGCCTTGTTCTCGCATTTCAGGCATACCAGCACGCCAGTCTGCGTGTCAGCCATCGCTATCGGCTTGTTGGTGAAGGTAGCAATGAAATCCTGGTGTAGCAGCATCGCGATAATGTTGTCGCTGAACAGGACACAAAGCGCCTTGTCGTCGCTGTACTGCTCATTGATACCGTAGCCAAGACTCGTGAAGAACTTGCGACTACGCTTCACGTCCTTGACCGGCAGGTTTATGTAGACTTGTTCATGCATGACGGGCTCCTGTGTTGAATGGGTTGAAAGAAGGCTTTTTTGCCTTCCTTGCCCTATAGACGAACGGCAAAACTGCAATTCGACAGCCTCGACAAAAATTTTCTAACTTTTTTCAGCCAGCCTCTCCCCGAGCTCAGCCAGCCGTGATTCCAGAAAGCGGCGATCCGGTTCCTGTTGCACCAGGGCGAGCGCTTGCTGATAACAGGCAATGGCTTCCGGCACGCGCTCGAGCTTGCGATAGAGATCGGCGAGCGCTGCATGGGAAAGATAATGCTGCGCCAGCTCCCCCTGTTGCAGCAGCGCTTCCAGTGGACCTACTGCGGCGGCCGGGCCATCGCGCATCGACAAGGCAACGAGATGATTCAGCGCCACCACCGGTGATCGCGTCAGTCGCCACAGCAATTCGTAGAGCGCAACGATCTGGACCCAATCGGTATCGGCAAATGTGCGAGCCTCGGCGTGCACGGCCGCAATGGCAGCCTGCAGCAGGTACGGCCCCACCTCTCCTTGTGCCAATGTCTGCTCAAGCAGTTGTTTGCCTTCAGTGATATGCGGCTGCAGCCACAGCGAACGATCCTGCTGTTCCAGCAACACAGGGTTGCCATCGGCATCCGCACGTGCAGGACGACGCGCTTCCGTCAGCAACAA
>JAZKEH010000077.1:0-8102 GCA_040387155.1 Pseudomonadota bacterium
CGAGAAGTGCGCCATACGCCGCCTAAAATTGCTGCAACGGCCAACAACAACCAGATGGCCGAATAGGTGTAGAGCTCTGCATCTGTATATTGCAACTGTAGATTAACGCTGCTCTGCCAGAAGTGGCGGATCTGCAAGGTCACGAATATGAACGCCATTGCTGCTGTTACTGCCTGCATTGGCTTATGCCACTGCGGCAGGTAGTAACGTGCTGTCAGGGCGGCCAATACGACAGGCAGGCCGAAGTAGAGCCACAGTGAGTTGAGCAGGAACTCAGGCGCTACGTGCAGATACAGCCATGGCGAACTGTTGAGCAGCGCCAGCAGCAACACCAGATAATTGCCGGCGGACAATACCATCAACAAAAGCGAGTAACGCCGATAGAGCCAAGCCAGGCGTTCGCTGCTCTTCTCTCGCAGGTAGTACACCAGCGCCAAGCTGCCGAACATGCCGCAGTTGAGGCCGGCTTCGAGCGCGGTGAATTCATGGGCCATGACGTTGCCGTCGTACAGCCACCAGCGGAGTTCGGACCAGACTGTCAGTGCGAACAGGTGGAGCATTGCGCCGAGGGTCCAACTGCGCAGCTCGGGATAGCTGGTGAGCAGGCGGCTGGCGAGCCAGCTGCACACCGTGGCACCTCCGCAGCTCCAGAGTGACCAGTGGATGTCGGTGGCATAGGTGGCCAGCCAGGGGTTCAACGTGAGCCTGCCGATTACGCAGGCAACGACGATTTTCAGCAGCCAGCCCAGCAGCGGCAGCTCGTAGCGGCGGATCAGCCAGGCCAGCGAGATCATTTGCACAGCGAGCGCGAGCGTAAGACTGGCGTCGCGGAAATACATCGCCACGGCGATTGCGTAGGCAACATGGGCTGCACTGTAGAGCCAGGCTTGTGCGAGGGGTGGATAACCTTGCTTGCCGCGCGTTGCTACGATGGCCCAGTAAATGCCGCCCAGCAAGGCTGCCAATGACGGCCAGTTCAGCACGCCGGAAGGTGCTGCGCTGACGATGTAGGCGGTGACAAGAAAGGCTGGCGCGGCAAACAGCGTCAGCGGTAACCAGAATGGCCACAGACCGCGCCGCATATTCAGCAGACTCATTACTATCCACAGCAGCGTGCTGACGAACGCGAACCAGTAGTAACTCTCAAACTCGGCGGCGGCGAGCGCATAGTCACTCTTGATGATGACCGGCAGTAGACACACCACCAGTTCCAGCAACCACAACACTGGCACCAGCGCGAGGTAAACACTTTGCTTACCCGCCACCCACAACAGCAACGCTACAAAGGGCAGATAGGTGTAATACAAGGTGCTGGCGAAGGGCTCTTGCAGCAATGAAAAGAACCACAGCAATACCAGCAAGCCAATGCCATGTACGTTGGCACGCTCTTCGTTGGTGGCAGGAGCCGCGCGCAATTGCTGCCAGCGGAATTCCTGTGGCCTTGCATCGTTCTGCAGGAACCAGTCGCGGGTCGGGATGGCGAGCCATAACCAGGCAAATACCGTCAGGTACAAAGCGCGCGTGGCGGTGACCACATCATTGGACAAGGTCAGCAGCCACCAGAGCGCAGCGCCCGCCAACACGCCGTAGCGCAGCCAGCTGCGCTCAACATACTGCAGCAACAACAGACCGGCGCCGCTGATGATCAATACATAGGTGAGTGCGATATTGGCGCCGCTGCCATCACCGCCGACAAACGCTGGCACCAGATACGCACCGAGTAAACCAAGCGCCGCCAGCACGGGCCCGTGCAACAGCGACTGCCACATCGTTATCAGGGCAATCAGCGCCAGGAGTACAAAGCTCACGGTCGGATTCAGCAGGCCATAGAGATGCAGGCCCGACAAAATGGCGGCGAACAACGTGAGACTGCCGCCACCGGCGAGGGCCGCCAGCGCAGCATGGGGGCGCCGACGCCGTAGCCATTCTGCTGCGACATGCAGTGCCAATCCCATTACAACACCGAGCGCGATACGCACTGCCGGTGCGATCAAACCTTGCTGGATGGAATAGCGCACAAGAAAAATGCCGGCCAGCGAGACGCAGATGCCACCGAGCCACACCATCCAGTTTTCAGTAGCGTGGCTAAGCAGCTTGGGCAGCAGCGTGTCGGTTGGTGCTGGTCTGGGTGGAGTTGCTGCAGGACGTGGTACTTGCTTGAACGTGGCTGATCGCGATGAATCAGACACAGCATTGGCGGCTTCCGCTGCTTTACGCGCGGCGACAGCCGCTTCCGGTGTTATGGCAGGTACAACTGTCGTTGGTGAGGACGCCGCGATTGGTGTGGTCGGCGGCACTACCGCTTGCGACAACACCTTCGATTGCAACTTCAGCACTTGCTGTTGCAAGTCTTTCACTCGTTGCTCGAGCGACTGCACCTTGAACCACGCAAGCCAGCCGAACACGATGCCAAGCACAACGCCGAGCGTCAGCAGCAGGCTCAACAAAATCAGGAATCCCATCCATCCACTCCTTATGGATTCTTACTGCAGTTTCTTGCTGCGCGTTGCAGGCGAACCGTTAACGTGGTCGTCCCCTGGTGCCTTCCCCGGCAGTGATGAACAACATCGTCGTTGGCGCCAGTGCATTGGCGGTATGCCAGGTGCCTTTTGGCACGAAGGCATAGTCACCCGGTTTGCGCACTTCGATGACCTTTTCGCCTTCCTCTGTTTCCAGAATGAAATCGACTGAGCCGCTCAGCAGCAAGACGATCTCGTCGCCGTTCGGATGAATTTCCCAGCTCGACCAGTTCTCGGCAAAAGTTGACGTCAATACCAGGTACTCATTGCGGAAGTCACCCAGTTTGCCTCCCATCAGATCCGGCCAGAACTCCGGACCCACCGGCAGCTTGTCGACCATGCAGTCGGGTTTGAGACGCAGGTAGTTTGTTTCGATGTTCAGTGCAGGTTGGTTGGCCATGGGTTCCCTCTTTTGGATTTTTGTCGGGTTTCCAGTTTCTTACAGTCACGGGGGCTTGCCTACGGGAAAATTGTGATATACATTAGATATCACTTACATATAACAAAGCAGCCAATGGAGGCACGCTATGAGCAACAAACACACCAATGAAATCTCAGCCAGTTCGCTGCCCGGTCTGGCCACCTTCTTTACCCTGCTGGTATTGCAGCCCGCCACCCTCATTGGCATCGCCTTTTTGCCGATTGGCCTGAACGTCCTGTCAGCGCTGGCGACAATAGTCATTGGCGTCTGCTGGTTCGGCTTTTACATCGTGCAACCGAACCAGGGCAAAGTGCTGCAGTTCTTTGGTCGCTATGCCGGTACTGATCGTAATCCCGGTTTGCGCTGGGCCAACCCGCTGTATGGCAAGAAAGTGGTCAGCCTGCGCGTACGCAACTTCGAAAGCAGTCGCTTGAAAGTAAACGATGCCAACGGCAACCCGATCGAAATCGCTGCTGTCGTCGTGTGGCGCGTTGTCGACACGGCAGAAGCCGTGTTTGAAGTTGAGAACTACGAGAACTATGTGACGATCCAGAGTGAAGCCGCGTTGCGCAACCTTGCCACCAGCTATGCCTATGAAGAACATGGTGACGACAACACGACCTTGACCCTGCGCAGCAATGCCAACGAAATCGCGCTCAAGCTGAAAGGCGAAGTGCATGAACGCCTGCAGAAGGCGGGTGTCGAAGTCATGGAAGCGCGCCTGAGCCACCTGGCTTACGCGCCGGAAATTGCGCAGGCAATGCTGCAGCGTCAGCAGGCGAGTGCTGTACTGGGTGCCCGCAAGATTATTGTACAGGGTGCAGTCGGCATCGTTTCAGCCGCGCTGGATCAACTGAAACTACTGGAAGTGGTCGATCTTGATGCCGACCGCAAGGCGATGATGGTCAGCAATCTGTTGGTGGTGCTGTGCGGTGAACAGGGCGCCAAGCCCGTCATCAACGCTGGCAGCTTGTACTAAGGATTCCTCGCCCCGTGGCCAAAAAATCCTATCCACTTCGCATCAACGAGCAAGTCATCGCCGCCCTGCAGCGCTGGGCGGACGATGACTTGCGCAGTCTCAATGCCCAGATCGAATACGTGTTGCGCGATGCGCTTGTCAAAAGCGGCCGCGTAAAACTGGTGCAGAAAATGACGACTGATCTTGAACCCGTCGAAGATGACGGCGAAGAACCGGATCAATAGATCCTCTACTCTTCCAGCAGTGCCCGCAACATCCACGCGGTTTTTTCATGGATGTCGAGGCGCTGCGTTATCAGGTCACAGGTCGGTTGGTCATTCGCCTCATTCGCCGCCGGAAACAGGTTACGCGCGGTGCGGGCAACTGCCTCATGGCCATCCGCCAGCAAACGTACCATCTCAAGCGCCTTCGGCGGCTGTACCGGCGCATCGGCAAGCGAACTCAGTTTGGCGAATTGCTGGTACGAACCGGGCGCCACATGACCGAGTGAGCGAATGCGCTCGGCAATCGGATCTACCGCATTCCACAGCTCGGTGTACTGCGTCATGAACATCACATGCAGCGTGTTGAACATCGGACCTGTCACGTTCCAGTGAAAGTTGTGGGTGGTGAGGTACAACGTGTAGGTATCGGCCAGCAAATGCGACAACCCGCCGGCAATCGCCTCGCGGTCCGCAGCACCGATACCGATATTGATAACATCCTTCTTGCCGGCTTTCTCTGCGCTGGACTTCTTGGGTTTTGACTTGCTCATAACGACTCCTTCCTGTGGTTTGCATTGAGGACAGATGCTGGCGCAAGCGCGGCGGGCCTGTCCATCGGGTGTTATATATCACAGCAATAGCGAGTCCTGTCTTTTGAAGGCCTGCAAGGCGCGCTCACGACCAAAGGCCAGTTCCAGCATTGGCGGTGGGTAGGACGCTGGTCGCAACAGACCGGGATCATGGATGGTGTGGTTGTCCAGCGTTGCCAGCTCCGGCAGGAACCGACGCAGAAAATCGCCATCGGGATCGAAGCGCCGTGACTGCGTGACCGGATTGAAAATGCGGAAGTACGGCACGGCATCCGTACCGGTTGAGGCACTCCACTGCCAGCCACCATTGTTGGCAGCAAAGTCGCCATCAATGAGATGTTGCATAAACCAGCGCTCACCCCAGCGCCAGTCGATCAGCAGGTGCTTGGTCAGGAACATGGCGACCAGCATGCGTAAACGGTTATGCATCCAGCCGGTCTGCAGCAGCTGACGCATCGCAGCATCAATGATGGGTATGCCGGTGCGGCCTTCACACCACAGTTGGAATTCCTTCTTGTCATGGCGCCAGGGCACATGACCCACGTCGTTCTTCCACGGTTTGTGTTGGCAGACATGCGGATAGTGGTAGACGATATATTTGTAGAAATCGTGCCACAGCAATTCGTTTTGCCACACCAGCACGCCCTCGCCTTCCTGCCATTGCTGCGATGCTTGCCAGCATTGGCGGACCGACAGCACACCTGCGGCAAGGTAGGCGGAAATTGTGCTGGTGCCGTTAACAGACGGGATGTCACGCTGGGTTTTGTATTCCGTGATGCGCTGCTGACAGAAAAGGGTGAGACGCTGCATGGCGTGCTTCTCGCCAGCCGGCCATGCCTTGTCCCACTCCTTATCGACCGCAGCAAACGTGAGCTCATCGACAGACTTGCTGTGTGGCAGTGCCGGCAATTCTGGCGATTGCTGCTTTCGCAATTTTGTCGCATTGACTACAGGTGGCAGCATGACTCTCGCCGTTCGTGCGTACGGCGTGAATACCTTGAAAGGCTCCCCGCTCTTGTTCAGCAGTGCGGCAGGCTCCACCAGTACCTGATCGAGATGCTGCTGCATCTGCACACCCTGACGACGACACACCGCAGCGACTGCTTCGTCACGTTTGCGTTCATTGAGCGGATACTCCGTATTGCAATGCAGTTCCGCCACCTGCAGTGCCGGCAGCAGCTGTTCGAAGCGCGCGGGAATGTCTCGATATGAATCCGCTTGCTCGCACAGCAACGGAATGCCGAGCTTTTGCAGTGCTGCATCCAGCGCCAGCAAATTGCGTCGCCAGAAATCGAGTTTTATCGGCGCATCATCGTGCAGCTGCCACTGCCCTGGCGTGGCGATGTAGAGTGCCACCACTGGCAGCCCTGACTGTTGCGCTGCCAGCAAGCCCGGATTGTCTTCCACCCGCAAATCCGTGCGGAACCAGTGCAGCGCAACGCTCACAGCGAATTTCTCAGCCCGAGCGCAGCGGGATATGGCTGCCAGAATGTCTGGCGATTGACGTAGGGATCAGGAAACACATGGAAGTAATGCTTCAGCAATGTCACGGGTACGACCAGTGGAACGATGCCCTGCCGGTAGCTGTCGATGGTGCTGGCGAGACTGCTCTTCTCATTCGCTTGCAACTGCTTTTTCAGATAGCCCTGCAGATGCATCAACACATTGGTGTTGGTCTTACGGGTCGCCTTGCGCTGCAGCAGTTGCATCATCAACGCGAAATAGCGCGGTCCCAACTCGTTCGGATCGTGCTTGCCGGCATCGGCCAGCAACTGGCCCAGCTTTGAATAGTCCTGCGGGGCATGCGCCATCAGCGTGTACTTGTAGCGTGAGTGCAGATCAATAAGGCCAGCAGCAGTCAGCCCCTTCGCACACAGCTGTTGCCACGCATGCATTGCAAATACCCGGGTGATGAAGTTCTCGCGCAGCACCGGGTCTTGCAGACGACCATCTTCTTCAACTGGTAACAAGGGCATCGCCTTCGTCAACGCTGCTGCGAAGATGCCACGACCCGGCACCGGGCCTGGCATGCCGTTATCCAGATAGACCTTGACGCGAAAGAGGCCACAGCTCGGCGAGTTCTTGATGAAGACATAGCCCGCCAGCTCATTGAGTTGCGGAATGCGTTGGTCCGCATAGGCCTGCAATTGGTCAGTGTGATCCAACCCGGGATTACTCACCTCCACTGCACGCGGTGCAGCGACATCACCAACCAACCGTATCGGCGGCCGCGGAATTCCCATGCCGGCGCCAACCTCGGGACAGGTCGGCACAAATTCAAAATACGTCGACAATTGCTCCGTCAGCAGTGCCATATGCTTGTGACTGCCGTTGTAACGGACTTCTTGCCCAAGCAGACAGGCGCTGACCCCTACCTTTATTTTGGCTGGCGTGTCAGTTGAAATGTTGTCTGCAGGCTGAACTTGGGTTGCTGTCATCGTTGTGCAAAAATGTCTCGTATAAGGCTTAAATTTTCTCAACGCTGGATTGAAATGACCCATCGCGCTGTGCTTCTCGCCAACCTCGGCTCTCCGGATCATCCGGACGTGCCCTCCGTCCGTCGTTACCTCAACCAGTTCCTGATGGATCCGTACGTCATCCAGTTGCCGTGGTTGCTGCGTCGCCTGATTGTAAGTCTGTTCGTGCTGCCCGCTCGACCCAAACGTTCGGCCCATGCCTATCAAAGCATCTGGACGGCAGACGGTTCGCCGCTGGTGGCCCTGTCGATGCAATTGCTGGAAAAGGTCCGCAAGGAAACCACGACACCAGTACGCATGGCGATGCGCTATGGATCACCGTCCATTGAAAGTGAGTTGCTCGCACTGGCCGCCATGCCCGGCATCAGCGAAATCATGCTGCTGCCGCTGTATCCACACTACGCCGAGAGTACGGTGCTGACCTCTGCGAAGGAAGCGGAGCGGGTAATTCGCGAGCACAAGCTCAACGTCAAACTGATCCTGCCGAAGGCGTTCTACGATCATCCTGACTACATCCGCAATCTGGTGACCAGCGCTGAGCCGTGGCTGAACCAGGAGTTTGACCATGTGCTGTTCAGTTATCACGGCCTGCCGGAGTTGCATATCACGAAGGCTGATCCCACCGGCCAGCATTGCCTGAAGAGCGCCACCTGCTGTGAGACGCCCTCGCCTGCCCATGCCACCTGCTACCGGCATCAGGTACTGCGTACTACTGAGTTGTTTGTCGCTGCCAGCGGTCTTGAGTCGCACAAGTACTCAATCAGCTTCCAGTCACGGCTTGGTCGCGCGAAATGGCTGGAACCTTCAACAGAAAACATGTTGGTGCAGTTGGCGCAGCAAGGCGTGAAGCACTTGCTGGTGTTGTGTCCTGCGTTCGTGACCGATTGCCTGGAGACGCTGGAGGAAATCGAGA
>JAZKEH010000078.1:0-3936 GCA_040387155.1 Pseudomonadota bacterium
ATAGGTGTAGGCCAGCAGTGCAGCGGCGATCCAGAACACGGTATGGACAGCAGGCATAGGATTCTCAGCGTTGGGCGGTGGCTCGCGCCAGTGCCTGTGACATGTGGCAATAACGGCTGTGTTCAACCGGAGACAGCGCTGCACACAGTTTGGCGAAATCAACGCCGTAATCAGAGCCCTTGCCGCTGCGGAGCTTGTGCGCATCGGTGAGCTGGAGTTCATTGCTGTCGTTGCCGATAAATTTCGCGACGACATTGGCGGCAAGGAAGCTGTTGCCGTCGGGATAGCGTTGGGCGCTGCCGCCGAAAATCACATTGGCGTCGAGCTTGATGGACGGGAAATACTGCTCCAGCGTTGGATTGCCGGGTGAGGTGCCGGAACCGATGATGCCGTATTCGTTGTGCACCACGATGTTGTGCGTGAAGCTGACATTCGTGTGGGGACGGCCCTCCGTCATCACAATGCTGTAACCGTTCAATGCGGTGTTGTTCTCGATCTTGAGGTCGGTTACCCCGTCAAGCAGTTGCAGCAACGGACCGTTGCCCCAGCGGCCGCCCATGTCGGCAAACAAATTGTTGCTGATGTCGAGGCGGCTGGTCTGTTCACTCGGATACTTGTTGTCGTCGTGGCCGAGCACATTGATGCCGGCCGCAATGCCGCGCAGCAGATTGCTGCGGAATGTCACATCTTCAATGGCAGCCCACGGCACCATGCCGCCTTCGTTGCGCACCGTGAACAAAATGGAAAACCCATTCTGCGCAGCCGGCCAGTTGTGTTCAAACACGTTGCCTTCGATCAGCACCCGCCGCGCGTTTTTCAGCTCAAACAGGTTCTTGACCGTCCATGGCTTCCCCTCGTAGGAGGCATCATCCGCTTTCCATGACAATGGCTTGAAGAAATGGTTGCCGCGTATTTCGATGTCGGCTGGCACCAGTCCCTTGATGGCGGGAGTGGCGCCGCCAAACATCACATTCTCACCGGCGCCTTCGAGCTGGTTGTTCTCGATGCGGAAGGGGCCTGGTCCGTTCCAGCCGGCGATTGCCTGTGAATCAGCGCCGACTTCCTTGAAATCTGCCAACCATGAATTGATGACGGCAGTGTGGGCGCTGTTCAGTGCAATGCCGCGACGCGTGCCCTTGATCGCATCGCCATGCAGGTAGCAGCGGTCGATGATGAGATGATGCGGCAACTGGGCCAACTGATCGTCGCCAGTGCCGAGTTCGACCAGGTTGTACAGGAAGGTGTCCCGGGTCGGTTTTATTTCAATGCCAACAAAACGGTAGTGATGGGCGCCAACCTGGGTGCTGAGAACGCTTTCAGTGCTGGCTACGAGCTTGGGCATGAATTGCGCCGCTGCCGGCGTTACCCGCGTATCGACCGGCAGTTGATCGGCCTTGCTGCTGCGGATTTCAATCCACTTGTCACCCGATTTCAGCGGCAGTACGAATGGTCCGCGAAACTCGGCGCCGGCCTCCAGCACAATGACATCGCCCGGTTGCGCTCTTTCGAGCGCCATCTGGAAGTCGTCACCGGCTTTGACGTTGATCGTGGCGCCGGTTGCTGCCACCGCTGCAACATCGACTGTCTGCTGCGGCAATACCGCTGGCGCCGGCGTGGCTGCCAACACCGGTACGGTGCTGACAGCTACCAGCAGGGATATCAACAGACAGTCACGCAGCAGAAGCTTGCGACGCATGTGGCACCCCTTTGGCAATCGGTTGCTGGTGGTCATTTTCATGCAGCGGTTCAGGCTGCCACTTTCGCTTGCTTGCCATCGACGAGCTTGCCGGCGGTACGGGTCAGGTCGATCAGGATCTGGTCGTCGCGCAGGCCTTGCATCACCTGTTTCGCTTCGGCGCTGTCGCTGCCGATAACGACGACTTGCGCATGTTCGAGCAGGCCTACCGTGGTTTCGCACATCAGGCTGGAGATGTGTGGAATTTCTTCTTCAATGTATTTGCGGTTGGAACCGGTCAGGCGCGCGATCGACACATTGCGGTCGAGAATGCGCATGTCACAGCCTTTGCCGATCAAGGCTTCCACCAGGGTCACCAGCGGGCTTTCACGCAAGTCGTCGGTGTTGGACTTGAAGGAGAGTCCGACCATGCCGACGCGTTTCTTGCCATGGCTCAGCACAGCATCAATGCCATGCTGGATCTGTGCCCTGTTCGACGGCAGGATGGATTCCAGCAGCGGCAACGACACATCGCGGTGATGGGCTGCATACAGCAGCGCCTTGATGTCTTTCGGCAGGCAGGAGCCGCCGAAGGCAAAGCCGGGCTTCATGTAGGCTTCGGAAATATTCAGTTTGCGATCCAGACAGACGATGCGCATCACTTCGGCAGAGTCGACACCGAAGGCGTTGCAGGCATCACCGATTTCATTGGCGAAGCTGACTTTCAGCGCGTGGAAAGTGTTGGAAACGTATTTGACGGTTTCTGCGGTTTCTACCGTGGTCTGTACGAAGGGCGCTTCAACGCCAGCGTAAATCGTGCGCAGCAGGAATTGGGTGGCGGAATCGTCGCTGCCCACCAGCGTGAACGGTGGATTGCGGAAGTCTTTCAGCGCCGTGCCTTCGCGGATGAACTCGGGATTGCTGGCAACATGCAGGAAGGGACGGAATTCTTCACCGGCGCCTTCGATCAGTGCCGGGATGACGAGACCGTGCAAGGTGCCGGGCAATACGGTGCTGCGAATGACGACGGTGTATTCGCGCTGGGTGCCGCGCAAGGCTGCACCGATTTCCTGGCAGACGCGTTTCAATGCATCCAGTTGCAACTGGCCGTGCTGGTCACCAGGCGTACCGACGCAGACGAAGACCAGGTCGGATTCATCGATGGCCTGCTGACACGAGTCAGTGGCGCGCAGTTTGCCGGCGGCAACAACAGCCTGCAGCATTTCATCAAGACCGGGCTCGACGATTGGCGACATGCCCTGGTTGATCATCTTGACCTTGTCGGCATTCAGATCGACACCGATTACTTCGTAACCGGAGGAGGCGAAGCAGGCGGCGCTGACGCAGCCCACATAGCCGAGGCCGAAAATACTGATTTTTTTCATGACTGGGTTCCTTTTGTTGATGAGAGTGTTGATGTGAGGTTGTGTGAGTTGAAAGGGGTGGCCAATAACGTTTGTGGGGTCGCCGGCTCGCAGGCGCTCTGGCACAGCGAGTCGAAGGTGTCGGTGATACGCGCCCACGAGTAGCGGGTTTCCACCAGCTGGCGGCCGGCCTTGCCGAGGTTATGGCGTGCTGACGGATGGCGCAGCAGGGCCACGATTTTTTCGGCAAAGGCTTCGGGCGTGTCGGCCAGCACAATGTGCTTGCCGTCTTCCAGTGGCAGCCCTTCGGCGCCTACTGTGGTGGAGACGATGGCCTTGCCCATCGCCAACGCTTCGAAAATTTTCAGGCGGGTACCACCGCCGATGCGCAACGGCACGATGTAGACAGCAGCCGGCGCGACATGCGGGCGCACATCATCGACAGTGCCGGTGACTCTTATCTTCGTGCCATCGGCGAGCGCCTTGATACGCGCACCGGGATTGCGGCCGATGATGGTCAGCGTAACGTCTGGCATCCTGGCGCGGATTGCCGGCAGCATCGTGTCGCAGAACCACAGCATGGCGTCTTCATTCGGGAACCAGTCCATCGAGCCGCAGAAGACAATTTCGTTTGGATGTTCGCCTTCGGGCGGCGCTGCCTGGAAATAGTCGATGTCGACGCCAGTTGGTGTTGACTGGATATGACTGGTCGGTGCCAGCTGCAGAAAATGCTCACGATCAGCATCGGATACCGTAATGGTCAATGCCGCGCGCTTGCAGGCGGAGACTTCGTAGTGGCGGAGCTTGCGCCACTCAAGTTGCAGCAGCAGTTTCTTCAGCCAGTTGGTTTCGTTCTGGCACAGGCGCTGCCAGATGACGTATTCAACGTTGTGGGAG
>JAZKEH010000079.1:0-2875 GCA_040387155.1 Pseudomonadota bacterium
CAAAGGCCCACTGATCGTGGCCAATGCCATTGACGACCAGCACGTCGAGCGACTGCGCGCGTTTCATGTCATCGGGCAGCGGGTTGTAGTTGTGCGGGTTATAGCCAGCGCCGATCAGCGGCACGATATCGGCCTTGTCGCCGACAATGTTGGCGACGAAGCTGTAGTACGGATGCAGCGTGATGCCGACTGTCATTCTCGTGCCGTTCTTGAAAGCAGCGAACGATGATGTGCTGAACAACAAGGTTGTCATCAGCAGAAAACGAAACAGGATCTTGTTCATAACGATACTCCGGTTACTGCGCATTCAAACGTTCAACTTCATCCTTGCCCTGGTAGGGGATTACTTCCTTCCAGCCATGCAAAATCAGCGAAGCGACTTTCGATGTTTCCGGCACTGGCGCAAAGCGGTCCGGATGCCACCAGATTGTGGTGGGTGAGACTTGCACGCCACCGGCGTGTTTGTGATCAATGACCAGCAGGTAGGCACCTTGTTCGGGAATTGTGCCCTGCGAACCGTGATACAGCGTAAGTCCCTGTGCTTCGCCTTCCTGCACGACGTTTTTCAAAACCCATTGCACGGAGCCATTACGTTCCCAGCTGAGGTCGCGATAGAACGGCGACAACAGGTTTTCCTGGAAGTCTTTGTCTTCTGGCCAATAGCCGTTGTAGTAGACGAGCCAGTTGATCTCGTCGCCGGCAATCAGCAATTCGTTGTAGATGGCCTGGTCAACGCCTGTCAGGCCGGAGAACGCGCTGATCTGCCAGTCGAGGATGGTCTGTGTCTTCTCTTCCATGCCGTACTCTTCCGCATAGAAGCCGGTAAAGCCGAAGACGCCGAGCACGGCGACGACCAGCAGCACGGTTTCCCAGCGGGTGTTGCTGGGGGCGACCAATTGGGCAGTGGTGGTAGTCATGGCGGTTGATTATCGTGAAAGGCTACTGCGGCAGATCGGTGGCTTGCACCCACAGGATGGCGTCCTGTGAGAGAGGCTTGCCTTCGTATTCAGTCTGCGGTCCAACCGACAGTGCGGCAAAACCCCACCAGCCAGCCTTCGGCAGCGTAAACGAGAACTCGCCATCGGCGTTGGTCAGGATGACCATCGCTTCCAGCGAGGGGTGTGGCGCGTCGATGGCAGCTGCTTCGGCAAAGCGATTGTTGTCGACGTCGAGCGCGTGATTGAGATATTCAACTTCAACCTGCGTATAGGGCATCGGAATGCCATCACCCAGCACAACACCGCGGAACACACCGCCGGTCCAGTTGGCGTAGGTTTTGTTGAGTGCGTGAATTTCTGCCGGCAGGCCGAGTGTTTCGTTCCAGTTGCCGGGCACGCCGCCAACATTGACCATCACCTTGGCGAATTGCTGGATGTAGAGACCTTCAGCCTCTTCAAGGTAGGGAGTTGGCTCCACCACGATCTGGTAGTCACCGAGCGAACGCACGGTGTTGCGCGGGATGGTGGCCTTCCAGGCGCTGACGGGACCATTCTCGCTGGCCCACTCGATAGCTTCGAGATGTTGTGACAAATCGACTTCCTCGATCTTCTCACCGGGTGCACTGCGCTTGGCATAGTAGAAACGTTGCGGTTTGGCCATCGCCATCGTCGGGCCACCGTGGAAGGCATGCGTAAAGACCAGGTGGAATGGCAGCTCGGCTGGACGGACCAGTGCCGTCTGCGGCGTGTACACGACAAGGAAGTGTGCAGTGGCCTGAAAGCTGGCGGTGCCGAGCAGGGCGCCCAGCAGCAGCGGCGCGAGTTTCAACTTCATGGGATTTCCTTTCGACGGTATCAGGGGGTTTGCCAGCAGTGGCATTCAGACGATGTCGTCACCGAGCACCGTCAGCGCATGCTCGGCACCGGCCTCAAACACCACGGAGAACTCGCCCTTGGGGCGTTTGAAGGTAATGGCGCCCTTGGCGTCGAGTTTGCCCTGTTCGAGCACTTTGCCCTGGCCATCCACCATGCGTACGCCAACACCGGATGCCGATGCGCCATCAGAGAAACCGCCTTCGCAGGTCAGTGTCTCGTCGCCGTTGTCAAAGCAGTCGAACAGCGGGGTGTGCGCCTGCAGCGTGGAGCTGCCCAGAACGCTCGCTATCAGCAGCAGCAAACTCATACTTATTCTTTTCATACTTCCTCCGGTTCATGCAGCGGCAAGGACTATAAGGGCTATGGCAGGCAGCACGTTAGCTCTTAACTGTTTGTAAACGGTTAACGTTCGTCCTGTTTGCGTAACATTCTGGGTGGGTGCGATGAACGATTGCTGAATTCTTGCAACGCTTGCGCGCTAGATTCGCGGTTTGGGTAACAGTTCGCTGAACAGACCCGCAGTTACACCAACGGTGGTGCGCTTGAGCGCCAGCAAGGTGACGTCGTCGCTGAGGTTGTCGTTCTGGTAGCTGGCGATGTCACGGATGGCGGCTTCGCACAAATCGCGGCAATTGGCCTGCGCGTGCTTCTGCAGGAAGGTCTTGATGCGGGGGATGCCATAGAACTCGCCGGCGGAGGAGCGGGCTTCCGGGAAGCCGTCGGTGTAAAGCAGCAAGGTTTCGCCCGGTTTCAGCGTGAACTCGCCATTGCGGTATTCCTGGTCTTCCAGCATGCCAACGATGGTGCCGGTGGCATCGCCAATGTTGCTGACGGTGCCGTTGCGGGTGATCAGGTACGGTGGCAGGTGGCCGCCGTTGGAATAGATGACCTTGCCGGTGCTGATGTTGTAGCTGCCGAGGAACAGTGTGACAAAGGCGCCGCCTTTCTGGCTTTCGCGCAGTCGCTCATTGGTTTCCCGCAGAATATCGCCGGGTGTACGGCCGCTTTGCGCGAGATCGCGCACGATGCCAGCTTCGACAAGGAGCGCGCGCGCCAGTACT
>JAZKEH010000080.1:0-7904 GCA_040387155.1 Pseudomonadota bacterium
CATGTCGGGAATGGCACCGCCATTCGTCAACGCCGTGAGACGTGCGCCCTTGCGTGGCCGTACAACATTGTTGATCTGGTCGAGGTGCAGCAGCGCACCGCTGCGGCCACGGCGCGTGGTGTAGCCTTCCGCCAGCATGCGCACAATGGCGTCGAAGGTTTCGCGCTTGAGATCGCGATAGACCCATGAGCGCCTGACCCAGCGCCACAAGGCATCCAATGAGCAGCCGGTATCGGTTTCTTCCAGGCTGGCGAGCTCGGCGACGATTTGCTGGGCGAGGATGTCGACCGGTTGCTGCGGAATAACCAGCTTGTCGAGTTCGCCGCGACGAATGCTGTCGAGCAGCGCCGTGCATTCCACCAGATCATCGCGCGTCAGCGGGAACAATACGCCCTTCGGCACGCCGCCTACCTGGTGGCGGCTGCGACCCACGCGTTGCAGAAACGCGGCAATGCCCTTCGGTGATGCAATCTGGACGACCAGTTCAACCGCGCCAACATCAATACCGAGTTCCATCGAAGCGGTGGCGACCAGGACGCGTAACTGTCCGTTCTTCAAACGTTGTTCGGCGTCAAAGCGATGGTCCTTGCTCATGCTGCCGTGATGCGAGCTGACGAGTTCGGCGCCGATACGCTCACCCAGCGTCAGCGCGAGGCGCTCCGCCAGTCGCCGCGTGTTCACAAAGATGATGGTCGTGCGGTGGCTGGCGGTGAGTTGTTCAAGCCGCTGATAGATCTCGGCCCACACGTCATTGCTCATCAGGGCCGTCAGCGGCGACTGCGGTACTTCCAGCGAAACATCCAGCTGGCGACGATGACCGCTGTCGACAATGAAGCAATCCGTCACGCCGTCGTGAATGTTGTCCATGCCGACCAGAAACTTGGCGACGCTCTCAATCGGCTTCTGCGTGGCCGACAGGCCGATACGTTGCAGCGGTTGCGCGACCAGGTTCTGCAAGCGCTCAAGTGACAACGACAGGTGTGAGCCACGCTTGTCCCCGAGCATGGCGTGGATTTCGTCGAGGATCACTGTATTGACAGTGCTGAGCAGCTGGCGGCCGCCCTTGCTGGTCAGCAACAGATAGAGCGATTCCGGCGTCGTCACCAGAATATGCGGCGGCTTCTTGAGCATTTGCTGCCGTTCCTGCTGCGGCGTGTCGCCGGTACGTACCGCCACGCGGATATCAATCGCGGGCAAGTCGAATTCCGGCAGCAGCGCCGTGATGCCTGCCAGCGGCACCTGCAGGTTGCGCTGGATGTCGTTGCCAAGTGCCTTCAATGGCGACACATAGAGGACAGAGGTTTGGCTGCGGTACTGACCCGGCGCCAGCGAGGCTTGTACCAGCCGGTCAATCGCGACATAAAAGGCGGCGAGCGTTTTACCACTGCCAGTGGGCGCAGCAATCAGCGTGTGGCGACCGGACTGAATGGCGGGCCATGCTTCCTGCTGCGGCAACGTCGGTTTGCCGAGCGTGCGCTCGAACCACGCCCGCGTGACAGGGTGGAACTGCGCCAACGTGTGAAGAGGTTCGGCCATAGCGGAATGGGGTCATCCACCCATTGAGGAAATGCCATGAAAAGCCCGCGTTCAGACGGCAACGCCGGGGAATTGGGTTATAGTAGCCAGCCATGCGGCTAAGCATCAAATACAAACTTTTTTTTATTATTCTGTCAGCGCACGTACTGGTTTACGTGGCGTTTACAAGCATCGTCTATTACAACTTCAACCGCGGTTTCATCCAGTACCTGAGTCGTATCGAAGAGCGCCAGGTGCCGGCGATGATTCGCGGCCTGGAAGAGTTCTACGTGACCAATGGCTCGTGGGATCCGCTGCGAAACCATCCCAATCCTGTCGTCCAGGCTGAACGCGGTGTCTTGTGGCAAGACCTGTTCCGCGATGCCATCGAGAAATCCGCTGATCCCGAGCTGATAGCGGCGATGGAAAACCAGAACCGCCGCCCCGGCCCGGTTGGCTTCACGCCAAATGATTGGTATTACACCTCTGAGTACAGCCCCGCCCGCCCCTACTTGCATGTGCTCGATGCCGATCAGCAGGTTGTCCGCGGCACTTCCACGGAATTCTTTCCTGATCTGGCGACGCTGAATCCCGTCATTGTCAGCGGCAAGACCGTGGGCTATCTGGCCGTGACGAGTCGTCAGCAGTTATCGGAACAGGCTGACGTGCTGTTTGCCCAGCAGCAGCAGAGTGACCTGGTGCTGATCATGCTGATGCTCGGCCTGTTCTCGGCGCTGATTGCCTTCCCCGCGGCCACGATCCTGACGCGACCGGTACGCGAAGTGGTCGCCGGCACCCGTGCGCTCACCAGTGGCGACTACAGCTCGCGTATTCCCGTACGCGGTAGCGACGAGCTCAGCCGCTTGTCGGAAGACTTCAACATACTGGCCAAGACCCTCGACCAGAACCAGACTGCCCGCCAGCAATGGATCGCCGACATCTCGCATGAGCTGCGGACGCCGCTGGCCATTCTTCGCGGCGAACTCGAATCCGTGCAAGACGGCATTCGCCCGCTTAACAGGGACACGCTGGATTCGCTGCATCAGGAAGTGGTGCATCTCACCGCATTGGTCAACGACCTGCATGAACTGTCGCTGTCGGATGTTGGCGCCCTCATCTATAAGAAGGAGCCACTGAATCTGGCAGATATTCTCGACACCTGTATCGACCAGCATGGCGCACTGGCCCGCAAACACGAATTGAAAGTAGCGCTCGACATCAAGGCTCCCGAGCCGGAAGAAGCAGTGCTGCCGGTAATGGGCGACCCCGACCGTCTGCTGCAGTTGTTCGACAACCTGTTGCAGAACTCCTGCCGCTATACCAATAAAGGCGGTCAGGTGCAGGTGCAGGCCTATGAGCAAGGCGACCACGTGATCGTGAAGTGGTTCGACAGCGAGCCCGGCGTCGGCGACAAGGACCTGGAGCACCTGTTTGACCGCCTCTACCGCGTGGAAATGTCGCGCAACCGCGCCAAGGGTGGCTCGGGGCTTGGCCTGGCCATCTGCCAGAACATCGTCAAGGCCCACGAAGGCACCATCGCCGCCGGCCATTCACCGCTCGGCGGGCTGCAACTGACCATCACTTTCCCGCGTTATCCAGATACACTTGACTGACTGCAACAGCTTAAGGGGACATTCATGTCACAACACATTCTGATCGTGGAAGATGAAGTCAAACTTGCCACCGTCCTCCAGGACTATCTCATCCAGAGCGGCTTTGAAGTGACCGTGCTGCATGACGGCGCCCAGGTACAAGGCTGGTTGGCCGAACACCACACCAACCTCGTCCTGCTCGACCTGATGCTGCCGAACAAGAGCGGCGTTGAAATCTGCAAGGACATCCGCAAGCACAGCCAGCTGCCTGTCATCATGATTACCGCCAAGGTCGAAGAGATTGATCGCCTGCTGGGTCTCGAACTCGGTGCCGATGACTATATCTGCAAGCCGTTCAGCCCACGCGAAGTGGTGGCCCGCTCAAAAGCCGTGCTGCGTCGCAGCGAAGGCAAGGACAAACCCGCCGACCGCGGCCTCGTGCTCGATGTTGATACCTACAAGGCGACGATCCACGGCAATGATCTGCACCTGACTGCCGTTGAATTCCAGTTGTTGAAAGTGCTGTCCGATCAGCCGGGCCGCATCTTTTCGCGCAGCGTTCTGGTCGACAAGATCTATTCCGATGGCCGCGTGGTGAGCGATCGTACGATTGACAGCCACATCAAGAAATTGCGCAAGAAGATCAGCACGCAGGTGCCTGATGAAGAGTTGATCCATTCGCTGTATGCGGTGGGTTACAAGTTTGAGTGGCAGTAAGCAGTCCCGCTTTTTGCAGTACGCCTTACCCGTTAGTCCAGATCGTGGAGCAATAACATGAACCAGCGTCTTGCCGGCTTTTATCCGGCGGTTTTATTGTCTCTTTTCGCAGCAGCCACTGCGGGCTGTGCTGCTGAGCAACCCGCTACTATCGCAGCAGAGGCTGCTGCTCCCGCAGCACCGGCCCCTTCGCCTGATCAATCACTCTCGGCGATTACTTCTGTTGAGGGGCAACCTGCCGCTTTGGTGGATCCTGCCGCTGCACAGCAAGACTTTGCCAATTGGCTGGCCTCGCTGCGCGCAGAAGCCGGCGACAAGGGCATCAGCACCGCCACGATCGACGCCGCCTTCAGCGGCGTCGAACAGCCCATTCCACGTGTACTTCAACTCGACAGAAGCCAACCGGAATTCGTGCAGACGTTTTCCCGCTACATGAGCACCCGCATGAGCGATCGACGCATACAGCGTGGTAAGGAAATGATGGTTACGCACAAGGAGCTGTTTGATCGCATCGAGCAGCAATACGGCGTGCAGCCGCAGTACCTCACCGCCTTCTGGGCGCTTGAAAGCAATTTTGGTGGCGACACCGGTGGCTTTTCAGTCGTCAATGCGCTGGCAACGCTGGCGTGGGATCCGCGCCGCGCCGCCATGTTCCGCCGGGAATTGCTGACCGCGCTGCAGATTATCGAAGACGGCCATATCGCGGCTGACAAGATGACAGGCTCGTGGGCCGGTGCCATGGGCCAATGTCAGTTCATGCCTTCCATTTTCTCTGCCTACGCTGTTGACGGTGACGGCGATGGCATCATCAACATCTGGACCTCGATCCCTGACGTGTTGTCGTCGGCGGCACACTTCCTGTCGGAATCCGGCTGGAAGGGTGATGAACGCTGGGGCCGCGAAGTGGTGCTGCCGGAAAATTTTGACTTCGCGCTGTCCGGCACGGGCATACGCAAGACGGTGACTGAATGGGATGCGCTCGGAATTCGTCGGGTTGATGGCAGTGCACTTGGCCAGGCCGACATGCAAGCCTCCGTCATCGTGCCCGCAGGCGCCGATGGCCCTGCCTTCCTCGCCTACGACAACTTCCGCACGACCATGGTGTGGAACCGTTCAACGTTCTACGCCATTTCTGTCGGCCATCTCGCCGATCGTTTCATGGGCGAAGGTCCCATCCGCTACATGCCTGCAACAGAAGAACGCTCGCTCGCAAAAGCGGATGTTGAAGAAATGCAGACGTTGTTGAATCAGCTCGGCGTCGATGCCGGCACGCCTGACGGCGTACTGGGAACACGCACGCGTGAAGCGGTGCGTGAATACCAGTTGCGCAACCAGATGAAGGCAGATGGTTATCCTTCGCATGAAGTGCTGGAGTTGTTGCGCAACGCGGCAACCTCCTCGCAGTAGTCGTCATGCATTAGCCGGTACGCGCTTGCTTGCGCGTATTACCGGCCTTCTTGCTTCACAGCTAGCTACTCGGCGGCCGCTTCTTCAATCTTGCTGATCAATTCAGTCGGTGACCGCGGCGTCGCAATCTGGCGACCGTTGAGAAACAGCGTCGGCGTTCCAATCACACCTGCACGCGTGCCGCCGCGTTGGTCAGCAATAATCTTGTCGCGAATGTCGGAGAGCTCCATGTCGGCATGCAACTGGTCGATATTCAATCCCAGCTCCATCGCGTAGCCATCGAACAGCGGCAAAGGATCATCGACGCTGGACCACAGCACCTGATTGGCATAGAGAATGTCGTGCATTTCCCAGAACTTGTTCTGGCGGCCAGCAGCTTCAGCAACGCGGGCGGCCGGGAAAGCGTGGTTGTGCATATCCAGCGGGTAGTGCCGGAATACCAGCCGCACCTTGTCACTGATACGCGGCCAGGCGCGCGCCATCGTCCGGGTTTCTTCGCCGCAGGCCGGGCATTGGAAGTCGGCATAGACCGTCAAGGTTATCGCTGCCTCACTGTTGCCGCGAACATGATCGGTTTCCACAACCGCACTGGGTGGTACGGCTTGTTGGCCGCTGAAAAAGCCGAAAAGCAGAACGCCGACCACTAACGGCACCAGAATGCCGAGTGCAATCTTCGTCAGCAAGCCACCAACTTTCTCTTTCTGGGCCGCAGCTGCCTGCTTTTCTTCTTTGATGCGACGCTGCTCTTCCTTCTTCGAACTCATCATCTTTCTCCCCGATTTCTCCATTTTTCCCGATTTTTCCGGTGTGCAAACAATATGGAATTTACCCGGTGTGTTCCCGGTCTACTATGGTGCCTGCTTGTCTGAAAGCGGTAATATTGAGGCTCTATCCTGCCAGCAACGCGATAACGCTATCGCGCCATTCAAACAACAACAGCTGCGGGCATGCTTCAATCGATAACTTAACAGAAGTCATTTACAGAGGAGTTAGTATGTTCGCGCGTTTCTTGATGTTTATCGCCTGTCTCGGTCTTTCCGCTACTTTGGTGGCGCAGGTCGGACACCCGGCGAAAGGTTCCTGGTCGGGCAACCTTACCCCTGCCAGTGGCGAAGCAGCCCGTATTCGTCTATTGATCGACGACAACAACGGCAATCTCGACGGTGCCATAAATCCTGGCCGCAATGCCGTGGACATGAGCAGCGTCGAACTTGATGCCGCCACATGGAAGCTGACCATCAAAGCTCCGATGCCTGAAGGCGAACTGGTCTTGACCGGTACGCTCAGCAATCTCGGTTCATGGTCCAACCGCAAATACATTGGCACTTATACCCAGGGCAGCCAGAAAGGCAATTTCGACATCACCCTGAACTAACGAATTTTTATCTAGTCATCTTGAGCCCGCTCAAGTTCTACGGAGAAACGCAATGAATACCAAAGTGATCGCAGTAGCTGCTCTTGCAACCAGCCTGCTGGCATCCGCACAGGCTATCGCCCACCACTCCTTCGCCGCCGAGTTCGATGGCGACAAGTCGCTCGACATGAAAGGTGTTGTGACGAAAGTGGAATGGACCAACCCGCACACCTACTTCTACATCGAAGTTGAAAATGCCGGCAAACACGAAGAGTGGGCCTTTGAAATGGGCAGCCCTAACGGCCTGATGCGTCGCGGCTGGACCAAGGACACCCTGGCAATTGGCACCGAAGTCATCATCAAAGGCACCCAGGCCCGTGACGGCAGCAACAAGGGCAACGCGCAGAGCGTAATCCTGGCTGACACCTGCACCCGCCTGTTCGCCGGCACCAGCCAGCGCGATTTCGTTGAAGACGACTCCGCCAAGGTTGAAGGCTGCACACCGATCTGATTTTGTTGCTCGCGCCTAGCGAGATCAAACAACAGACAACAGTAGAAAATAAAAAGCCCGGTTTGACCGGGCTTTTTTATGGATGCAATTTTGCTGTCTGTTATACGAGCTGCTCTTCCTTGCTGCGCTCTTCCTGCTGAATGCGCCACATATTGGCATACAGTCCCTCTGCAGCCAGCAAGGCCTGATGCGTGCCGCTTTCGGCAATGCGTCCATGATCAAGTACAAGAATGCGATCGGCATCGACGACAGTGGAGAGACGGTGCGCGATCACAAGACTGGTGTGACCTCGCGCAACGATGCGTATTGCATCAAGAATGCCACGCTCCGTTCTGCTATCGAGTGCAGAGGTGGCTTCGTCGAATACCAGAATGCTCGGCCGCTTCAGGATGGTGCGTGCAATGGCCACCCGCTGCTTCTCACCACCTGACAACTTGAGCCCGCGCTCACCGACCAAGGAGTCGGCGCCCTGCGGCAGTTGCGAGATGAAGTGTTCCAGTTGAGCCAGCTTGATCGCTTCAGTGACTTCTTCATCACTGGCATCGGGACGGCCATAGCGCACATTACGGAAGATGGTGTCGTTGAACAGCACGGTGTCCTGCGGCACGATGCCGATAGCACCACGCAGCGAGTTCACTTGCAGATCACGCACATCAGTGCCACCGACCCGAATGCTGCCCTCGCTGCAGTCATAAAAACGGAACAGCAGCTTTACCAGCGTCGACTTGCCACTGCCGCTGGAACCTACCACTGCCACCTTTTCGCCGGGCGCTATCGTAAAGCTGACGTCATGCAGAATGTCGCGCTC
>JAZKEH010000081.1:0-4493 GCA_040387155.1 Pseudomonadota bacterium
CGTCTTCCAGCAATTTGGAGTACGCCGTCGCCATTGCGACTGAATCGAACATGGAGGGTCGCGGACCGCCAGCGATATCGGTGCCCAGCGCAACATGCACACCCTCTTTCAAACAGACTTTCACGGGCAGGATGCCGTTGGAACCAAAGGTGTTGGACAGCGGACAATGCGCGATCGCAGCGCCGGCCTCGCGGATTACTGTACGATCACTAGCTGAGACATGACAGCCATGCGCAAGTATCGTGCGGCGATTCATCAGACCGAAATCCCTGATTGCCACTGAGTCGGATTTTCCGGTGCGCTGCAGTACATAGTCATGCTCCCAGTCGCTCTCGGAGCAGTGGGTTTGCACGGCGCAACCCGTCTCACCGGCAAGCTTGCCAAGACCCGTCAGCAGCTCATCCGTGCAGGCCGGAATGAAGCGCGGCGTAACGACAGGTTCAATGAGTTTGTGTTCATTGCCAGGCAGGGCTTTGACGAAGTCGATGAACTCGCGTGTCTCCGCGATGGCGATCGCAGCGGACTCATCACGATAACTGTCCGGGCACTGCAGCGGGTCGTCCATCGCCGTACGTCCGATCAATGCACGCTGGCCATGGCGCAGGCACAGCTCTGCCAGAATCTTGGTGGCCTCCAGGTGACGTGAACCGTAATAGACGCCAGTGGTGGTGCCATTGGCCAATAGCGTCGGCACCATGTCGCTGTAGACCTCGCGCGCAAACGTGAGATCGGAATAGCGCGCTTCCAGTTTGAAAGTGTATTCGATCAGCCATTGCTCAAGCGGCAAGTCGAGCGCCGTACCCATCTGCGGCCATTGCGGTGCATGGATGTGGGTGTCGATAAGTCCCGGCAACAGGTATTGCGAACGACTCAGCTCCAGCAACCGACCGTCGCGTCGAAACGTCTCCGCCGTCTCGTCAGTGGCCGCCTCCACTCGCGTAATCACACCGTCCGATCCGATCACCACGAGTGCGTCCGGCAGCGCTTCCAGTTGGTCCGGCTCCGGTACCTGCCAGAGTTTGCCGCGTACAGCCCATGCCGTGCCCGGCGGAATCGTCACCGAATCGAGTGAGGGCGCCGCGGCAGCAGACGCTGATTGTGCAACTGCGGCATCAATCAACAGCGCCGCGCCGGCGACCGCGCCGAGATTGAGAAAGTCGCGCCGCGAGTGATCAGAGGGTTCGCTCATATTCCTTGACCTGTGTCGTTCAGCCTTGGTGGTGGCCAGGCAGTGGGAACCCAGAGTATGTCTGCGATGAGTGGGCGGACTTATACGTCGTATGACCCAGATGAATCAGCGAACTGCCTTGCTGTTCTCAATACAGCAATCTGGCCAGTGTGGGTCGGCTCTTTTGAAAAGTGCATGTGCTTCTGCTCACATGCCCATTTTGCAACTGCCTCTACCTTGCGCATCTTTTCACAAGCAAGGAGTAGTCATGAAACGGTTATTGGGAACGGTGGCAATTGCCAGGATAGCGATAGTGGGTTGCAGCCTTTGGCTTGCCGGCTGCGTATCGCATGAAGGTATCGGCTTGCTGCCACCGACACAGGGCGCCGAAGAGTTGTTGTACGACGCGAAGCAAACAGCGAAAGCCACTGCGGAGAATGCGGAGACAGATACGGCAGCACTGCCACGGCAATTCATCCTGATAGGAACGGTGTCGTCGTTGCGCCGCTTCAGCGAGCGGAGCGGTGATCGCTATTACGAGCGCTATCTGAAGTTTGTTGAAAGGTATCACCCGGATCAGGCGCCAGTGTTGTCACGCGAAGATTTCAGCCAAACGATTGCCGGCTGGACAAACCTGAAGTCTTTCACGATACCGCTGGTAATGGGCCTTTACCGCGACGTGCTGGTGCCCGCGAGTCTGGTCGACACCATCAGGTTTCCCTCGGTCGTCGGCGTATTTGTGGCGCAGGAAGCCGGTGACTTGCTGGCAGCAAAAACCAATGCAGACGGATTCTTTGTGGTGGAGGCGGTACTCTGCGCCGACAGCGGATCCGAATACTACCGTTGCGCACGCGAATACGAAAAAGGCCTGTTCGATGCCACCACCGGTGAAGCGCTTGGTATGGGCCTGAAACCCGCCAACAGTGGTCAGCGGATAGATCTGTCGACGTACAAGCTGGTCGAGTGAATGTCAGTTGAGGTCTTTCGGATCGTAATCCACTGAACACACTTCGACGATGCAGATCGATTCGAGTGTGCGATCGGCGGGAGGCGTTTCGAGACCGGCTTTCAGCATCAAGTCACGCAGCACCGCTGCAGTCTCTGGATGCGGAATGGCGGACTGCACACCAACGCGCACAAGACCATCGGCATAGTCGATGGGTATCCAGGTGTGTGCAGCCAGCTCGGGCGAGCCGCGGTTGTCGGTGTTGCCGAAATCGCGAAGGTCCATTTTCGCACCGGCTGCAACGAGCACTTTGACCACTTCAGTGGCGCCCTTGTGGGCAGCACCGTGCAGGGCAACGCGGCCGGTGTCGGCCTGAAAGTTGGGATCAATGCCGAGTTCGAGCAGCAGCTTCACGGCTTCTACTGTCTTCTCGATGGAGTGTTCGCTGGTGATGCCTTCCACCCAGCCGATGCCTGCAGCGGCGGCCAACGGTGTAACGCCAAGCTTGGTGTTGATCTTTGGATCAGCGCCGTGTGCGAGCAGCAGTTTCATCAACTCGATGTCGCCGGACTGCGACGCACGCAGGAAGGCGGTGGCGCCGTCTTCGTTCAGCCATTGGTTGGTGAACACGGTGCGGGTCTCCGAACTTTCCGTCATCTGCGCGTTGGGATTGGCGCCTTTGTCGAGCAAGAGCGTGATGAATTCGAGATCGTTCATGTCGGCGGCGCGGGTTGGATAGTCGCCGCCTTCGAGATTGCGGTTGTCAGTGGCGAGGTACAACGGCGTCCAACCACCCTTGTTGGCAAGGTTCACATCGGCGCCGTGTTCGATCAGGAACTTGCCCATCTGATAGTTGCGATTCTGGGTAGCAGCCAGCAACGCACTCCAGCCATAGCGGGTGGTCTGGTTTACATCGGCGCCGGCATCGAGCAACACGCGGGCGGCTTCGATGGCGCCGGAACGGGCCGCATAGATCAGCGAGGTCAATTCGCCGCCATCGGGTTCTGGGTCGGCTCTGTTGTTGTCGCCGCCGTTGAAGAAGCCGCCACCGCCCCAGCGTTTGCAGATTTCTTCGAGCGTGAGTTGTTCTTCGGGCACGCCGACTGCCAGCGCGTTCGCTTCACCCAGCGTGGCAAGTTCTTTCAAGGTGGGCAGATCAGTTGATTTGGCATCGCACATCACGGAGATGACCTGGCGACGCACGGATTTGCGCGGATCTTCCGACTGGCCCAGCGCAGCGGTGCGACCGTCGCGGCGGACGGGCGCGGAAACAGCGGCAATGTTGGCGCCGTTTTCGATCAGGACCTTGAGCACATCGGCGTGGCCTTGATCAGCGGCCTGCATCAATGCGGTGGTGCCACGTTGCGTCTCGGCAGCATTTACATCAGCGCCGCGTTCGAGCAATTCGCTGACGGCAGCGACTACACCGGAGCGTGCAGCAAGCATCAGCGGGCGGCGACCCAGTGGGAGTTGTTCGTTGGCATCGGCGCCACCTTCCAGCAGCGTGGCGAGCATGGCAGCGTCGCCGTGGCTGGCAGCCAGCCACATTGGCGTTGAACCATTGCGATTGGCGAGGGCCGGATTGGCGCCCGCTTTCAGCAGGCGTTCGGCAAGTTCGGTATCACCGTTATAGGCAGCCCATTGCAAGGCAGTTGCACCATCGGCTTGCAGGGCATTTACATCAGCGCCAGCGCGAATCAGGCGGCGTACCGCTTCGCTGTCGCGCTGCATCGCGGCATCGGCGACATCAGGCTGCGCGAATACAAAGTTGGCGGAAGCGAGAAGCACCGCCAGCGTGATTGCTCTCGTTCCAAACATAGCGATACCTTGATTAGTTCAATTCTGCCGGATCGTAATCGACCGAACACACTTCAACGATGCAGATCGATTCCAGCGTGCGATCTGCGGGCGGCGTGGGGAGACCGGCTTTTAGCATCAGGTCACGCAGGAGAGCTGCGGTTTCGGGATGCGGAATTGCGGACTGCACACCAACACGCACCAAGCCATCAGCGTAATCAATCGGCTGCCAGGTATGGGCGGCCAGTTTGGCGTCGCCGCGATTATCGGTGTTGCCGAAATCACGTACATCCAGACGCGCACCGGCATCGGCCAGAATCTGCACAACGCCAGTCGCGCCCTTGTGGGCAGCGCCGTGCAGTGCAACCCGACCAGTATCGGCCTGGAAGTTGGGATCAATGCCGACTTCGAGCAGGAACTTGATGGTTTCTTCAGTTTGTTTGACGGACCACTCGCGGGTAACACCTTCCACCCAACCGATACCGGCAGCAGCGGCCAATGGGGTAACACCCAATTCGGTGTTGATCTTCGGATCAGCGCCATGCTCGAGCAACAACTTCAACAGCGGCAGGTCGCCAGACT
>JAZKEH010000081.1:4503-10029 GCA_040387155.1 Pseudomonadota bacterium
AGAAGGCAGTGGCACCGTTTTCATCCAGCCATTGGTTGGTGAACACGGTACGGGTTTCCGAGCTTTCAGTGATGCGGGCATTCGGATTGGCGCCTTTTTCCAGCAGCAGCTTGATGTACTCAAGCGAATCCATGTCGGCCGTGCGTGTTGGGTAGTCACCACCTTCGATGTTGCGGTTGTCGGTTGCCAGGTACAACGGCGTCCAACCACCCTTGTTGGCGAGATTCACATCAGCGCCACGTTCGATCAGGAATTTTGCCATCTGGTAGTTCTGGTTCTGGGTGGCGGCCAGCAAGGCGCTCCAACCATAGCGAGTCGTCTGGTTGACGTCGGCACCGGCATCGAGCAATACGCGCGCTGCATCGATCGCGCTGGAGCGGGCGGCGTATACAAGCGCAGTCAGTTCACCGCCATCGGGCTCGCGACGTTGGGGACCGAAGGCACCGCCGCCGTTGGGAGGCAAACCTGCGCCAGTGCTGGCCACTACTGCAAAGCCAATGTTGCCACGCGCATACTTGCTGCAGATGTCCTGTTGACTCAGCTCGGCACCTGACTTGGTGAGTTCTACCAATACTGAGTCCTGGCTCTCGCCTTCCTTGCTGCCTTCAACAGCCAGCTTGCGCAGGATGTTCAGGTCCGGGGTCGGCTGTTCACAGATGGAAACAATGGTCTGGCGGCGTACGTTGATACGCGGATCTTCGGAATTACCCAAGGCTGCAGTGCGGCCATCGCGCATTACCGGCTTGGCGATGGCAGCCACATTGGCGCCTTTTTCAATCAGGACTTTGGCAACGTCAGCATGGCCCTGGTCAGCGGCTTGCATCAACGCGGTAGTACCGCGCTGCGTTTCAGCGGCATTCACATCGGCGCCATGTTCAATCAGTTCATTGACGGCTTCGACAACACCGGCACGGGCAGCCAGCATCAGCGGACGACGGCCAAGCGGCAGTTCTTCATTGGCATTGGCACCGCCTTCAAGCAGCACTTCCAGCATGGCGGCATCGCCAGTGCTCGACGCCAGCCACATCGGGGTCGACCCGTTGCGATTGGCCAGTGCTGGATTGGCACCGGCTTTCAGCAAGCGTGCAGCCAATTCGGTGTCGCCATGATAGGCAGCCCACTGCAAGGCAGTGGCGCCATCAGACTGCACGGCATTTACGTCCGCGCCAGACTTGATCAGACGACGCACGGCTTCATCGTCGCGCTGCTGGGCAGCATCGGCGATATCAGCCTGTGCGAATGCAAGATTGGCCGACGCGAGAAGAACTGCCAGCGTAACTGCTCTTAATCCAAACATACAAAACCTTACGTTATAGCGCTTACGTGTACTTAAACCAGATTATCCAGGCGGCCAGTGCTGTCACCGAAGGTATCGCGGTGAATGTCGAACTGGTCGAGGATGCTCAACAACAGGTTACCGGTCGGCGTGGTGCGCGTCGGGTAGGCCAAATGACGACCGCCCTTCAGCTTGCCATTGTTGCCACCAATCAATACATGCGGCACGTCATAGTGCAGATGCTGGTTCGGGTTGCCCATGTTGCTGCCGTACATCAGCAGCGAGTGGTCGAGCAGGGAGCCGTCGCCATCGTTGGTCTTCGCGAGTTTGTCGACGAAGTAGGCCAGCATCTTCACGTGGTACTGGTTGATGCGGGACAATTCTTCGATACGGGCTGGATCTTCGCCGTGATGCGAACCACCGTGGAAGCTCAGCGTTGGCGCGGTGCTTTCCGGATAGACACGGCCGGTCAGGTCACGCGCGAACAACATGGTGCCAACGCGGGTGATGTCGGCCTGGAAACCCAGCGCCAGCAGATCGAACATCAGCTTGATGTGTTCATCAAACGATTGCGGAATGCCGGGCGGGATTGCGAAATTTTCAGGTGCCGCAGTCGTGGCGCCGGCAGCAATCTGCAGGCGACGTTCGATTTCACGGACGTTTTCAGTGAACGCATCCAGACGGTCACGGTCGGGTGCGCTGATCTCTTTGCGCAGGCCACCGATCTTGCCGTTGATGGAGTCGAGGATGCTCTGGTTGCGCTCGCGACGCTGTACACGTTCTTCGGCGGTGCTACCGCTACCGAACATGCGCTCGAATACAACCTGTGGGTTCAGCTCCATCGGCAGTGGCGTGGTTGGCGAAGCCCAGGCAATCGTGTTGGTGTAAACGCAGCTGTAGCCTTCGCCACAGTTGCTGGAGCCGGAACCCGGATCTTCCACCGAGATTTCAATCGACGGCAGCAGCGTTTCCTGGCCGTATTTCTGCGCGATGATCTGGTCGATGGTCTGACCGGCGTAAACGTCGGCACCGGCGGTTTTCTTCGGTTTGTCGGCGCACAGGAACGCAGCAGCAACCCAGTGGTCAGCGCCGGTTTCGCCCGGAGGCGGTTCGGCCGACGTGGAGTGCATGCCCGTCAGGATGTTCAGGTGCTCACGGAACGGAGCCAGCGGCTGCCAGATAAACGGCAGTTCTGCTTCCAGGGCGCCCGCTTTCTCGGGAACCCAGTAGCCAGGGGCGGCGCCATGCGGCACGAAACCACCGAAGAAACGCGGCGGCGGTACAGCAGCCGTCTGCGCCCAGGCTGTGGCAGCCGGGATCATCGCGTCGAGCAGCGGCAACGCCATGGCGGTACCTGCACCGCGCAACAACTGGCGACGGCTAATGTGCTTCTTGGTAATGATCATCGTGTTACTCCTTACTCAGTGGCAGCGGTGGCTACAACAGTGGGGGTTTTTACGTTCATCGTGAAGGCCGGGCTCTGGACTACGCCCATGACAATCGCCGAGAACTTGTAATCTTCTTTCGCTGCATCGCGTGTCAATGAGCGCAGCAGCGGCATGTCTTCAACTTCAAGACCGCGACCAATTGCATAGGTCAGCATGTTTTCAATGACAACCTTGGCAAACAGATCGCCTTTGCGCACGGTCAGGTCACGCAGGCTCTTGATGCCGTTCAGTTCGGTGCCGTCGGTGATCACACCGGTGGCGTCGATCGGGTTGCCGGCATCCACTGCACGCCACTGGCCAACAGCGTCGAAGTTTTCCATGGCAAGACCGAGCGGCTCAAACATCTTGTGACAGGTGGAGCAGGTCGGGTTGATGCGATGGGCTTCCAGACGTGCACGCAGCGTCGTCGGTGCCTGGCCTTCTTTCTGTTCAAGGTTGGTTTCAACGCCCGGCGGTGGATCAGGCGGGCTGACACCAAAGAAGGTTTCGAGGAACCACTTGCCACGTTTGACCGGCGAGGTGCTGGCGGCAACCGACGTAATCGTCAGCAAGGCGCCTTTACCCAGCAAGCCACGACGGGCGTCCTGATCCGGTCCCAGCGTTACGCGGCGGAACTGCGAGCCGTAAACATCAGGGATACCGTAATGCTTGGCCAGACGTTCGTTGACGAAGGTGTAATCAGCGGTCAGCAGATCCAGAACGCTACGGTCTTCCTGGATGATGCTGGCGAAGAACATTTCGATTTCGCGGCTGAAAGCCTGACGCAGCGTGCTGTCGAAGTCAGGGAACATTTCAACTACTGGTTCGCTGGCGGCAATGCCACGCACGTTCAACCACTGGCCGGTGAAGTTCTTGACCAGGGCTTGCGAACGCGGGTCGGCGATCATGCGATCAACCTGTTGCTTCAGTATTTTGGGCTCGTGCAATTTGTTCTGCGCAGCCAGGGCAATCAGCGGCTCATCGGGTACGCTGCTCCACAGGAAGAACGACAGACGCGACGCCAGTTCAAGATCACTGATCTGGTACGCGGTGCCGGCAGCAACCGTGGTGGGTTCAATTTCAGCGCGGTAGATGAATTCCGGATCCGCCAGCAAGCGCTGCAGGGCAGCCTCGATACCAGCGTCGAAATTGCCGCCTTCTTCACGACCATCGCGGTAGAACTCCATCAGCACATCGACGTCGGCAGCAGCTACCGGACGGCGGAAGGCTTTGCTGGTCAGCGTCGAAATGATCTGGTTGGCGCAAGTGGCTTCTTCCGCAACGCTCTGCGGGTAGCACTCGAAAATCTTGTCGCGGCTTGGCGTGGTGGACGCTTTGAGGCCGTTGAACGGGCCTTCAATGAACACCTGACCAACGTGCGGGTAGAACGTGTAGCCGGAGATGGAACCGGGGGAGTTCATCGTGCGCACGAACGACTTGTTCAGACCGGTGTCCGGCAAGTCACTGGTAGCGATGAAGGTAACGCCCACTTTGTGGAAACCGGCCTTGATGGCGATCGACGGGGTTTTGCCGCCGCTGCCTTCGGTGGTCTTGATGTCCTTGTCCCAGTCGAACAGGTGCACACGCTCGCCGTCGATGGTGATTTCCAGCTGCTCGCCAGCCACGTTGCCGAGTACGGCAGTGAAGTAGCCGGTCATGCCTTTGATGGTGAACACGTATTCGCCGTCAGCCGGGAACTCGTGCTCGATCAACATGCCGCCGCGGGTGCCGAACGGCAGGCCTTCGACGTGTTCGTTCTGCGAGGTGTCATGCGGGGCGTCGAACACCGCCAGGGTGGGGGCAGTTTCGGTACCAATGGCCAGACGGCTGATATCGCCGGCAGCCGACAGGTAGGCCTCCATCAGGGCAGGCGACGAGGTCAGGGTACCGGCCATGTTGTCGAAGCCGTGGCTGGAGTCATCTGGCGGCAGGAACTTGGTGGCGTCGATGTTCAGCGCCAGCATGTCGCGGATTGCGTTGGAGTATTCGGTGCGGTTCAGGCGATGCAGGCCCGGAGGCGGCAGGTGAACGGCTTTGGCGGCGCGGGAATCAATGCCCTGCTCCAGGCTGGCAGCCAGCAACTGGGTGGTTTGATAGTCCGGGCGATCTTCGCCCGCAGGCGGCATCATGCCGGCGCGCAGGCGTTTGATCACTTTTTCACCAATTTCGGGGTGCTCGGCCAGTTTGGCGGCGTCCATCCCTTCCAGGTCCAGACCACCGGAGTAGTCGTCGAGGTTATGACACTCGGCGCAGTACTGCTGGATAAGCGCGGCAGTGTCTACCTTCTGGGCGAGGGTAAACGGGGTAAATACAACGACGCCCCCAACAACAGCGAAGGCGCGGACGAGAGATTTGATTGCGGTAGAGAGACCCATAAAGTTCCTGCTCTTTAAAAGCTTGGTCGACATCAGGGCAGGAAGGATAGACAGACGGGTATTGCGGGTCTAGGTGATGGGCATCGGTTCACAGATTGTTTCACTGTTTTTGCCTATTTTGAGGCTCGCCGACGAGTAACAGAACGGATGTTCTCATCATTCAGGCACTGTTCAGACCAAACAGGCCTGCCAGCTATGCTATCGTCCCCCGCAAACCACCAGAGGGAGCCTCACCATGACACAAAAAGAACGCCGAACAGTTCCACCTGCCGCCATCGAACTCTACAACCAGTACGTGCACGGCGAAATCAGCCGTCGTGCCTTCCTCAATCGGGCCAAACAGTTCGCGATAGCCGGTTTTACGGCTACGACCCTGGTCGAAGCATTGATGCCAGACTATGCGATGGGCCAGCAGATTGACCGTGATGACGAACGCATCAAGGGCGAA
>JAZKEH010000082.1:0-3688 GCA_040387155.1 Pseudomonadota bacterium
CGCATCAAGGGTTTCAAGTGGCACGTTGTGTTGCACTTTGATGCGATTGATCTCGTGGGTCACCAGCAGTTGCTCGACGGCCTGCCGATTCCATACATCATCGACCACATGGGTCGCGTGCCGACGAAGGATGGTCTCGATCAACAGCCCTTCAAGATCCTGACCGAGTTCGCCAAGCGCGATAATTGCTGGGTCAAGGTCTGTGGCGCCGAGCGTATTTCGTCGATGGGCCCGCCGTTTACCGACGCGATTCCGTTTGCCAAAGCGCTGATCAAGATCGCACCCGACCGCGTGTTGTGGGGCACTGACTGGCCGCATCCAAACATCAAGGAACACATGCCGAATGATGGGGATCTGGTTGACCTGATTCCGCTAATGGCGGAAACACCAGAACTGCAGCAGAAGCTGCTGGTCGACAACCCGCATCGCTTGTACGGCTTCAGCAACTGATCCAGAGGGGTCAGAGTCAAAGACTCTGGCCCTTTTTTTCACCAACGCATTCACAAGGAAGAGCAACATGAAAGCCACCAGCATTCTCGACACGATCGGCAACACCCCTCACCTGCGCATCAACAAGCTGTTTGGTACCGCCGAAGTCTGGCTGAAACTGGAACGCAACAATCCAGGGGCCAGCATCAAGGACCGTATTGCCAAGGCGATGATCGAGGATGCTGAGCAGCGCGGCATTCTGAAGGCTGGCAGCGTCATCATCGAGCCGACATCGGGCAACACCGGTATAGGCCTGGCGATGGTGGCGGCCGTCAAAGGCTATCGGTTGATTCTGACGATGCCGGAATCAATGTCGGTTGAACGTCGGCAGATCATGAAAGCATTTGGTGCTGAACTCGCCCTGACACCGAAAGAAAAAGGCATGAGCGGCGCCATTGAAGAAGCCAATCGGCTGGTGGCAGAAACACCGAACAGCTGGATGCCGTCGCAGTTCACCAATCCGGTCAACGTTGAAATCCATCGCAACACGACGGCGCAGGAAATTCTTGCTGACTTCCCGGATGGTTTTGACTATCTGATTACCGGTGTCGGCACTGGCGGCCATATCAGCGGCGTCGCTGAAGTACTGCAGGCAAAATTCCCGCGTTTAAAAGTGTTTGCCGTTGAACCTGAAAAATCCCAGGTCATTGCCGGCAAAGAAAAAGGCCTGCATCGCATACAGGGCGTCGGCGCCGGCTTTATCCCTGCCGTGCTGAACCGCGAAGCGTTGTCCGGCACCATCGCCGTTAGCGAAGAAGCGGCCTTTGACATGGCACGCCGTGCAGCAAAAGAAGAAGGTTTGCTGATCGGCATTTCGTCGGGCGCCACCCTGGCGGCGATTGCGCAGAAACTACCGGAGATGCCGAGCGGTTCGCGTGTACTCGGTTTCTGCTACGACACTGGCGAACGCTATCTGTCGATACCAGACTTGTTCACTGCCTGACTCTGGCCCACCGATTACGAATCAGTCGCTCTTGTGCGCCAGCGTGTGAGCGTGCTGTTCCCAATTCTGACCGTCGAATTCGACGATTCGCATATTGGCCGGCCGCTCATCGAAGCAATTCACGTTCACATCAATGCCATCCGGATTTGAACGCGGAATGTAAAACGGCTTGATGCCGCACACCTTGCAGAATTTGTGTTTGGCGACACCGGTGTTGAAGGTATACGTCGTCAGGTCTTGCTCACCACTCAGCAAATGGAAGGCGCGCGGCGGCACAATGAGGTGCAGAAAACCTGTCATTGAACAGATGGAGCAATTGCAGCGCTCGACTTCCAACAACTCTGCAGCCTCCACGTCGAAGCGTACGCGACCGCAATGACAGCCTCCTGTGTAATGCATGCTGGCTCCTGTTAATTCTGGTTGTACGGAGTGCCCACCCGGCCTACGCCAGGAATCTTCAGAGCAGGACGTCTGAGGTCGATACCAGCCACCAGTCCAAGCACATTCACTTCAAAGCCTTCGTTACGGGCAGCCAACACTCCCAAGGTACCGAACAACGAAAATTGATAGCCGGTGCCGCTGGGTGTACTTGCGATCAGCGCGCCTCCCGGCAGGTAATCCTTGCCGATCGCAGTGACTGGCAACACCAGGCCGAGTTCAGGCACCTGACGACCCACGTGCGCGGTAAACGTATTGCTGTTGGGGCCGGGCCATGTCGTGTAGCTGGCTGGGTACGGATAGCTTTCAACTGCAGCCAATACCGCAGGCAGTAACCGCGCCGCGTCTTCGCCGCGCACATCAATCAATAGTTCCGGCCGCGTGCCATACCAGTTGCGGTCGGGAATATCGGCCGCCGATACGCGGACATCCAGACCACGATTCTCGCGAAAGCCGATGACCTGATGGACGAGATAGTGATCCGCACCGGCTGCCTTGGTCGTGACCCAGGTATGCGCTGCGAAATGGCCACGCCAGCTGTAGGTGCGGGCGGAATACACCTGGATCACTGCTTCATCGGAGTCGGCAGGCAATGGTGCCTGGCTGCTGCTGTCGCGATTGGCGCGCGCCCAGTCACGCCAGCCACCCACTGTTTCGCCGCTAAAAACTGCCTGATACAAGGGCCCCAGCAATAGCAGCACCAGTGTGACTGCAAAGTATTTCAGCCACTTCATTGGACAAACCTGTTGCTGGCACTGGCAAAGGAAGCATCTCGATTCTCAAGCAACCACGGATACTTTTTGTCTGATTTGATTGGCATGAAATACAGATTGCCACCGCCACGCCAGGCATCCAGCAAGACACCGGTGTCCCATGTCGCACCTTTCACTGTCACCGCCAACGCATGGTGTTCGTTGAGCTTGCCTTGGTTTGCTTTCACGAAATGCATCGACAGATGTTCGTTATCGACGTGTTTGAGGCTTTCGTACAAATCCCGCGCGTACTCATAGCAGAGACCACGATCCTTCAGACCGGTGATGATGCTCGCATTGTGTAGCCATGGCGCCAGCGTCACCTCGTACTTCGTCCCGAGTCCGGCAGCAGCTTCGACGGCAACTTTGGCAAACCTGTAGGCCTCTTCTTGCTCGATGTTTGGTGACAACTGCAGAATGTCGCGTGCGAGAAGATCAATTTTGGTCGCGCGTTGATCAGGCGGATCAATTGGCGTTGCGCAGGCGCCTAGCAATGCCAGCACTGTGGCTACAAGGAAGAGGTTGATGTGTCGAACGTAACTCATGGATCTGCCTGCGCAACTACGCAGACTATTGAGCAAGCCTGCAACTGGTGCCGATTATCCCGCACAACGCGACAACGAGCACCAGTGGAGTTCTTACAACTGCCCTGCTGCACTCATTGAGCAGGAGGCGCAGGTGGAGTGCGGGCTGCCGCCGGAGCGCCTCCACTCGGGCGCAAGAGCAAACCCGCCAACCTGCCCTGCGGGTTGACGGCCGCCAGCAGGTCGACGTTGGCTTTCTCGAACTTCTCGGTCAGCACGACAATGCGAATGTCTTCGTTGAGGGTAATCGTATGGCCCACTTCGCTGTCGTAGGCACCCGTCTGCTGTTCTACCTGTGACCAGACTGGTGTGATGACGTCCTTGGTAAGCTTTTCCGTCAATGTCTGATCGAAGGTCGCTATCAGGCTGTCCAGCTCGCCCTTGCGCAAGTATTCAAAAGTCTGCCGTGCGATAGTCAGTGCGGCCTCCTCGCTGATCTGGGCTTGCACAGAAGAAGCCGAAAAAATGAGGGCGCCAATAAT
>JAZKEH010000083.1:0-1522 GCA_040387155.1 Pseudomonadota bacterium
CCGCTCTACAACTTCCTCAGCATGTACACCAAACTCGGCCACTGCCCCTTGCACATGGATGCACCGCAGGCCAAATGGACGCTGGATATCTGCATCAACCAAAGCCAGCCGTGGGATATTCACTTCAGCCAGATCGTGCCGTGGCCCGAACAGGGCGTGCCGGCCAAAGAGTGGCAGAAAAGCATCCTCGCCGACCCGCAAAACCGCTTTGATACCTACGCGCTCCAGCCCGGCGAAGCCGTCCTGTTCTCCGGCAGCAGTCAGTGGCACTACCGCAAACCCTTGCCCAACCGCAGTGGCAGTGCGTTCTGTGACCTGCTGTTTTTCCACTATATTCCGAAGGGAGCGAGTGTCATTGCCAATGAAGAAAACTGGCCGGAGTACTTTGGTATTCCAGAGCTGGCGGCGATTGTCGGCGACCAGGGTGAGCCGTCCCGCTGGCACTTTCCCTCTGCGACAAATCGTGGGCTGGCTGCAGGTTAATTCCTGTCCCGCTACAACATCCCATTGCTATAATTCGCGCCACTTTTCCGCCGGCCTTCTGTGCCGGCTTCTGCTGCAGGAACTCTGATGAGCCAGGACAAACTCTGGGGCGGTCGCTTCTCCGAACCCACCGATGCTTTCGTCGAACGTTTTACCGCTTCCGTCACCTTCGACCAGCGTCTCTATGCTGCCGACATCCGCGGCTCAATCGCGCACGCCACCATGCTGGCCAAGTGCGGCATCCTGACCGACAAGGAAAAGCAGCAGATCATCGACGGGCTTACCCAGATCAAAGAAGAGATTGAAGCGGGCCAGTTCAACTGGTCGATCAAACTCGAAGACGTGCACATGAACATCGAGAGCCGTTTGACTGATCGCATCGGTCTCACCGGCAAGAAGCTGCACACCGGCCGTTCGCGCAACGACCAGGTCGCCACCGACATCCGTTTGTTTGTACGTGATGAAATCGACGCCATCTGCGTGCTGATCCGCGCCGTGCAGAAAGGCATTCTCGATGTGGCCGAACACGAAGCCGGCACCATCATGCCAGGCTTCACCCATCTGCAAACTGCCCAGCCGGTAACTTTCGGTCATCACTTGCTGGCGTGGTTTGAAATGCTGGAGCGCGATCACAGCCGCATGGTCGATTGCCGCAAGCGCGTGAACCAGTGCCCGCTGGGCGCCGCCGCACTCGCCGGCACCACCTACCCGATTGATCGTGAACTGACTGCGTCGTTGCTCGGCTTCGACAAGCCAACCGAGAATTCACTCGACTCCGTCAGCGATCGCGACTTCGCCATTGAACTGTGCGCAGCCGCCAGCCTCATCATGACGCACCTGTCACGCTTCTCCGAAGAACTCGTACTGTGGACCTCGTCGCAGTTCGACTTCGTCGACCTGCCTGACCGCTTCTGCACCGGCTCATCGATCATGCCGCAGAAGAAAAATCCTGATGTGCCCGAACTCATTCGCGGCAAGAGCGGCCGTGTTACCGGCCACCTGATGAGCCTGCTGATGCTGATGAAGGGCCAGCCGCTCG
>JAZKEH010000083.1:1532-2087 GCA_040387155.1 Pseudomonadota bacterium
AACAAGGACAACCAGGAAGACAAAGAGCCGTTGTTCGACACGCTCGACACGGTGAAAGACAGCCTGAAGGCCTATGCCGACATGGTGCCGGCAATCAAACCGAAGAAGAGCCACATGCGGCAGGCTGCTGCCAAGGGCTACGCCACCGCTACCGACCTTGCCGACTATCTCGTCAAGAAAGGCATGCCGTTCCGCGATGCGCATGAAGTGGTTGGCAAGAGCGTTGCGTTTGGCATTCGTCACAGCAAGGATTTGAGTGAGCTGTCGCTGCAGGAGTTACAGCAGTTCAGTTCCACCATTGATAACGATGTCTATGCGGTGTTGAGCCTTGAAGGTTCGGTAAATGCGCGCAATCACATTGGCGGGACAGCACCGGCGCAGGTGAAAGCAGCAGTGGCACGCGCCAGGGCGAAGCTGATTTAAGCCTATGTACGTCGTCATCTTCCGCGCCAGGATCAAGGAGCTTGATGACGAATATTCCGCAACAGCGGATCGTATGCGCGAGCTAGCCTTTAGTGAATTTGGCTGTATCGATTTCGTCTCGGCATCCGAAAA